>CAUZTE010000192.1:0-3739 GCA_963582565.1 Dehalococcoidia bacterium
GGAACTTCCGCCGCAGTTCATGGCGGTCCTTTTTGCGGAGTTCGGAGAGGTAGGTGTCCCAATCTACTGGCAGGGTAAGTGTCGGCGATACGTCCTCTTGTTCAACCAGACATTGCCACCCCTGTCGCTCTGCCATTTGGGGCAGATACTCCAACGTGGGAGATGCCTGGGAGAGTGAAGGGAAATAGAGTTTTTGCCATGGTTGGGACGTCAAATAGTCCTCAAGGACGGGGTAGAAAGAAGCCTCTTTGCCCTGGGGGATGATGAAGTCATGGAAATCAAAGAGATCGGTGTCGCCAAGGAAGGAGATCACATCGTCCTGGCGTTGCATCGGAGCGATGCCCACAGTCTCACTTGCTTGCTGGAAAGCTAACAGCAGAAGCTCGCGACCTTCACCGAAGCTTTCCCACCATAGTCGTTGCCAGTCGTGGGAAAGGAAAAATGCTTTGACATCGCAGTCTGGAACCAATGCGTCCCATGATTCTTCTAACGAAGCAAAGCTATGCAGAGTCGTGTCCGTGGGCATCTTACCCCCTGGGAAATATTCTGGAGTTCCAGCCGTTCTCTACACCAAACACCGTTGACCGGGATTGGTTGCAGGGAAAACGTGTCTGTGTCTATGCCCCGTCTTAAGATGCGGGCGCAGGTGCCGCATTGGGCCCTGAAGAGCGGCTCTTGGGTGTCCGAGGCTTTCTAGTAGTTGCCTTGGCCTTGGGTTTTTCTACTACAGGAATTCCCATAGTAGGATCAAGGGTGGAAGCAACGGCTCCTGTAGGGGCCTCTGAACTGAACAACGCATTCAGAGCTTCGCCCTCCACAGTCTCATGTTCAATTAAGTATTTGGCAATCTGGTGAAGCTTGTCATTGCCTGCTACCAGAGTTTCCTTCGCCAGCGCGTAGGCATTTTCCACCAGGGTACGTACCTCAGCATCAATCTCGTCAGCAACGCGATCGCTATAATCTCGCTGCTCGGAAATCTCTCGTCCAAGGAAGATCATCTCTTCACGTTTCCCGAAAGTCCGGGGTCCGAGCTTCTCGCTCATGCCGTATCGAGTGACCATCTGTCGAGCGATGTTGGTAGCAACTTCTAGGTCATTGCTGGCACCCGTAGTCACATCAACAAAAATCAATTCTTCAGCTACACGTCCACCCATGGACATAGCAAGCCTGTCCTTGAATTGGGCTTTGCTCCACATGTGGCGGTCTTCTTCCGGTAGGAAGCGGGTATACCCACCCATGTTGCCACGGGCCACTACCGAAATCTTCTGTACCGGATCGGCATGAGCGAGGGAGTGGCCTACAAGGGCGTGTCCGGCCTCATGGTAAGCGGTAATCTCTTTTTCATGTTCAGAGTACACACGACTCTTCTTTTCAGGCCCGGACTCAACCCTGTCTACTGCTTCAGCAAATTCATGGGCTGATATGGTCTTCTTCCGACCACGCCCGGCAAGAATCGCTGCTTCATTGACTAGGTTGGCTAGGTCAGCTCCGCTAAAACCTGGAGTCTGCTTGGCAACAACTTCCAGATTCGCGTCCTCGTCCAGTGGTTTGCCCTTCGCGTGGACAGTGAGGATGGCTGTACGGCCCTTCACGTCTGGCAGGTCGAGCACAACACGACGGTCGAACCGACCTGGCCGCAGTAGCGCGGGATCCAGGATGTCCGGGCGGTTTGTCGCAGCCAGCACAATGACGTTGGCGCCGCTGTCAAAGCCGTCCATCTCAACAAGAATCTGGTTCAGCGTCTGCTCACGCTCGTCGTGGCCACCGCCAAGGCCTGCGCCGCGATGGCGTCCGACGGCATCGATCTCATCAATGAAGATGATGCATGGAGCGTTTCGCTTCGCCTGATCGAACAGGTCACGGACGCGGGACGCACCCACGCCTACAAACATCTCAACGAATTCTGAACCGCTGATGGAGAAGAACGGAACCTCCGCTTCACCGGCAACTGCCTTGGCGAGCAGCGTCTTACCGGTGCCTGGAGGGCCAGCCAGCAATACACCCCGGGGTACATGGGCACCCAAGGAGGTGAAGCGCTCAGGGAACTTCAGGAACTCAACGACTTCCGCAAGTTCTTCCTTGGCCTCGTCTTCGCCGGCTACGTCATCAAAAGCTACGCTTGGACGGTTTGCCATGACGACTCGCGCCTTGCTCTTTCCGAAGTTCATTGTCTGAGAACCGGAGCCTTGAGCCTGCTTCATCATGAACAGCAGGAGGCCTCCGAAGAAGATCAATGGCAGTAAGCCTAAGAGAATACCGAAGATGCTGCCGAATCCGCCGCCGCCCTTGATGACGATCTCAAGACCTGTGGCTGCAGTGTCTACTTCCGCCCGCTCAAGGGTTTCAACAAGGCTGGAACCCTCTTCTTTTCGGGACTCAAATACAGCACCGATTCTGGTGGTGACGGTGAGGTCATCACCGCTGATTTCAATTTTCTGGAGTTGATCTGCTTTGGCCAGTTCGACGACTTCGCTAATGGGAATATCGTTTGTGCCGTAGCTGGGTTGGATGAACGTGAAGAACATGGCAATGGCTGCCACCGCGATGATGACATAAATAAAACTATTCCGTAAAAGATTCGGACTCATGAATCCTCCGTGAAAAGCCTACTCCTCGCAGCGGCTTTCCAGCTTCATTTTACTCTAGACCCCAGGGAAACGCAAAACCAGAGGCACCTTTTTGTGCTATTGGCCACACCTATGAATCTATTCCCGGTGTTGGGCGGAATTTGTAAGTCAGTCGTGTCACCTCACTCATGGATATTCCTCTCCGTCTTAGTAACGATTCCATCCTTCACCGGGTAGTACGGCATTTCAACCCATATCGCTCCATTAGGTGCGGCTGAGGGTGAGGAGATGCTACCTTCGCCAATGTTCATGCGTTATAGCTAGTGTGGGGCCACTTAAGCAGTTTCAAACGTGGCTTCATACGTGCAGAGGTTATTCCCAACGGTGATGCGGGAGGTGTTGGTAATTGGGGTTCCCAATATTTCAGTGATGAGGTGGTGGTCAAGAGAGCAGACAGCGTCGCTTCCACTGGTGACACCACGATAAGGGCAGTTACCTAAAGTGACTTTAATTCCATTATCAGTGCGTTCAAGTTCAGGGGCGAACTGCTCAGCTTCCAGGACCAAACCCAGGAGGCGTATAGGGTCGTCGTCCGGGCGTTCTCGGAATTGGACTCGGTATTCGTCCACCATCGTATAGGCGATTTGAGCCAGCATTGTACGAGCTGCGCTGGTATCATTGGGAGAACCGTTGGCATAGGCGTCATCTAAGCTCTGGAGGATGCGTTGAAGGAGAAGATGGTACCGCTTGGGCATTAATTCATGACCCTCTTCAGTGAGGGAGAAGGCATGCTCCGGGCGCCCTTGCTTCCTCCGAACTGCCTTGAAGCTCACCAGACGGTCTCGTTGGAGGATGTCCAGGTGCCGGCGGACCGTTGCCGCGGCAAGACCCAGATCAGTACTCAGTTGGTCTACGGTGGATGCCTGCCGTTGAAGCAGCGTGAGAATGCCGAGGCGGGTACCTTCCATAGTATGCATCCTTAGAAATCATTACTGGGAAAAGGCCACGAGATCTAACTGATTGTAGGCTGGCCAGGTTAAGGTGTCAAAGGATAAACAGTATTCTTTAGTTAAATACTGTTTTTTGGGTAAAAAACTTGACAAAGACGAAATCCTGCGCTAAGGTATGGTGTCTGGTTCTGAGTATTAAATGGAGATAGACGTAATGAGTGC
>CAUZTE010000193.1:0-3735 GCA_963582565.1 Dehalococcoidia bacterium
TGAGCAGGTGCGCCCTGAAACCTTCCGCAAGATCCGCAGGCTCCCGGACGGTGAGGAATTCGACTTCGACGCGCTGGTAGAGGCCATGATTGATATGCGCCTTGGCCTGAGCCTGCCAGACCGTGTGTACTGGCGCAGGAACAAGATGGACCGCGACGTTGCGGTGCTGTTCCTGTTGGACATGAGCGCCTCCACGGGTGAGGCAATCGATGAGTCGCGCGGTGGCGCAGACGAGTGGGACGCTCCAGGCAACCCGGTGGACTACATGCTGTGGCTAAGAAACCGCCGCGGGACGGAAGGCGCGCCTCGCCGAACGTATAAACGCATCATCGACCTTGAGAAGGAAGCGTCCATCTTGTTGATCCAGGCGCTTGAAGCCCTGGGCGATAAGTACGGCATCTACGGCTTCTCCGGCTACGGCCGAGAGAACGTGGAGTATTACACGATCAAGGACTTGAACGAGCAGATGTCCGAGAAGGTGCAGAAGCGCATTGATAAGATCACGCCGTTGCACGCCACCCGCATGGGTCCGGCCATCAGGCACAGCATCAAGAAGCTGGACGAGATCGACGCCAAGACCAAGGTGCTGTTCCTCATCAGTGACGGACGACCACAGGACAGGGGATACAGTCGCGAGGGTGTGGAGAAGGAATACGCCGTCCACGATACCCGCAAGGCGCTGCTGGAAGGGCAACAAAAGGGCATCATCCCCTTCTGCCTCACCGTGGACAAAGCGGGCCACGACTACCTGAAGACAATGATGGGCGATATGGGCTACGAGATCCTGTCAGACATCAGCATGCTGCCCCAACGCCTGCCAGAGTTGTACAAGCGCCTGACCGTCTAGGCCCAGTCCCGAGACTAACGAATAAACGCCGCCCGGCTGGGATTCATATTCCAGACCGGGCGGTTGTACACAAGGCCAAATCCTGAGTGGGTGGAGAACCACCTTGGAAACACAGACACCACAAGTCCCAACAAACCTGACTTGGCACCACCGATTGCCCTTCTTCTACGGTTGGGTGATCGTGGCCGTGGGATTCGGGATGATGTTTGCGTCCAACGGCATCAACTGGTCGCTGGGCGTCATTTCCACCCCTATGCGCGACGACCTTGGGTGGACGCTATCTGATATTTTTACCGGCCTGACGATTCGCGTGCTTGCCACAGCCGTGGGGGCAGCATTATTCACACGATTTGCCGACTACAAGAACGGGCCGATGCGGTCGGTAGCTGTGACGGGCACTATCATTACCGTTTCTTTGCTGCTCACCTCCCGCGTTACGGAGGTCTGGCAGTTCTGGCTGCTGTTCGGAGTGGTGAATGGCCTCGCCTCTGGCGGGCACTCCGCGCTTGTGACGGCGGCGGTAGTCCCCAGGTGGTTCCGTCGGTCCCGTGGCAGGGCTGTGGCAACAGCCACCATGGGGTCAAGCGTAGCCGCCATGGTACTGCCTCCTAGCATCGCGTACCTCATCAGGTCAACCGAGTGGAATACCGCATGGTTGGTGTTGTCAGGGCTGTTCTTCGTGCTATCGGTTCTTCCTGCTGTCCTCATTAGACGCCAGCCAGAAGACCTAGGGTTGGTTCCCGATGGTGGATCCGCGCCGCAGGCAGCCAACGCGCCGGCACCTGCACCGGAGGTTTCCATCACTGCGAGAGAAGCGAGACGCTCCAAGATATTCTGGCTCCTCATCATCACCGTATCTTTAGCAACCACGTCATCAATGGGCGTGCCAGCAATCATGGCCCCTATGTTTGAGTGGAAGGAGTTCACCCCAGAGAAAGCAGCAATTGCCGCCATGATTTACGGGGTGTTCAGCCTCTCAAGTCGGTACCTGTGGGGATATCTTGCTGACAAGATGCCAGTCAACGTGATGCTTGCAGGTGTAGGTGTGTTCAACGCCATGACACTGCCATTGCTGATTCTCCTTTCAGGGAATGTTGCTTATGTGTATGCTGCTCTGGTGGGCATCGGTGTATCAGGGTTGGTCGTAGCCCAGGGCCTTGTATGGCCTTACTACTTCGGGCGTTCACACCTTGGTGCCATCATCGGAATGAGCCGACCTTTCCCTGTCATCATGAGCGCCTCTGCGATTTTTCTGATGTCTCAGGACTTTGATCGAAGCGGTAGCTACACCTTCAGCTTGACGGTGATGGGCATCATGGCTGGCCTGAGCGCGCTGATGATGGTGATGACATCGAAATTGGCAGGGCGAAAGGCTGATGCATGACTGAGCCGATAATCCATCGAGCATCCTTCACCATTGAGCCGGTGCCGCCGTACGGCTTCCAGCTGACGGCAGACTATGCCACCCACTTCACGGGTCGCTACCTCTGGGAGTTCTACGAAGACGGCGTGTATCGATGTGTCGTGGATATCGATGGCACCCTGGTAGTTGCGGCAGTGCGGAGTGAAGGCACGGTGGACTCCCCTCGACTCGAGGTAGAACTCTCCGGCCCGACGCTGGGCGAGACAATACTGATAGAGGCTCGTCGGAAGATTGAATGGATATTCCAGACCAACGTCGATCTGGCCCCGTTCTATCGCATGACCGATGCAGACCCCTTCCTCAAGCCCCTGGCAGAAAGTCACAGAGGGTTCCATGTACCTCAGGGGCCGTCGGTGTTCGAGGGGTTGGTCAGTGCCATTCTTGGTCAGCAGATAAGCGGGCAGGTGGCGAGGACGCTCCGCACCCTCCTCATGGAGAGCTACGGCGAATCGATTACTGTAGACGGCGTCACCTACTACGCATTCCCGCACCCGGAGGTATTGGCAGCGGCTGGGGTTGAGGGTCTCCGCGATAAGAAGAACAGCGGACGGAAGTCCGAGTACATCGCCGGGATTGCGGAAAAGCTGGCGAGCGGTGAAATCGATCTGGAAGGTCTGTACGACAAGACGGATGAAGAGGTCATTGAGACCCTAACGGCGCTGCGAGGCGTTGGTATCTGGAGCGCCCACTGGCTTCTGGTGCGGACGCTGGGCAGGCCGGACGGTTTCCCCCACGGTGATCTGGCGCTCCAGAAGACGCTGGGCGATGTGGCGAACGGCGGCGTACGCATGACGGGCGAAGAAGCCCTTGAATATTCGCTACGATGGTCTCCTTTCCGTACTTACGCCACCTCATACATTTTCGGCGCTATCCGGTCCGGTCGACAAAGCGACCTCCCTCAGCAGGACTAGTCCTGCACCTAAACTCCCTAAGGGTTTTAGGCAGTTGGTCTACGAACCTCCGCCGCTTTTAATCACTAAGATGCAGAGCCACTAACCTTTCCTCTTGCTCACTCTCAGTGATATCTGTATTCTTGCTAAGAGTAATGCATTAGTTAATTTATTTACAAATATCGATTGGATGCGTGGAATGATTCGAGTACTGCTGGTGGACGGACAGCAGATGTTCAGGGAGGGTGTTTCAAGTTGTTTGTCCCAAGCCACTGACATTTGTGTAGTCGGACAAGCGGGGACTATCGCGGAGGCGCTTGAACTCATTCCGTCAGTGGAGCCGACCATTGTTACCTTTGACGTGCGTTTACCCGACGGTGCCGGTGCTGACCTGGCCCGCAGAGTCCGTGAGCAGTGGCCACTAATCAAGCTCGTAACACTGACCGGCTACGACTATACCGAGTACGTGCGCGCCATGCTCCGTGCCAGCGTGGACGGGTACATTTTGAAGAGCGCCTCACACCAATCACTGTTCGACGCGTTGAGAGAAGTGGCAGCAGGCGGCCTTGTCTTAC
>CAUZTE010000194.1:0-3722 GCA_963582565.1 Dehalococcoidia bacterium
TTAGTATTGGCGATAGTTGGCTATATTACCGCCAAAGGGTGGGGTACACTATGCTTGATTGGGTATAACCCAATATTGCTCCTTGATTCTGAGTGGAAATGTATGGGGAGGGAATTCCATGTTGACCGTGGAAGAAACGCACTATCTGTGTCGAGTCGGCCCTGGAACGCCGATGGGCAATCTGATGCGGCGTTATTGGACACCCATCCTCCTGTCCAAGGAACTTCCTGAGCCCGATGGTGCACCGCTTCGCTCCAGGATTCTGGGTGAGGACCTGGTGGCTTTTCGTGATACGAATGGTGTCGTAGGCTTGCTCGACAACTTCTGCCCACATCGACGTGCCAGTCTGTTCTTCGGCAGGAATGAGGAGTGCGGACTGCGCTGCGTGTACCACGGATGGAAGTTTGACGTGCAGGGCAACTGCGTGGACATGCCTTCCGAGCCTGCCGAAAGTAACTTCAAGGACAAGGTCAGGATCAAGGCTTATCCCGTGAAAGAAGGCGGCGGATTGATCTGGGCCTACATGGGGCCAGCAGAGCTTGAGCCTCCCATGCCTGGGTTAGAGTACGTGACGCTGCCGTCGGATCAGGTCTCTGTGTCCAAACTTCGTTATGAATCAAACTACGTGCAGGTAGTGGAAGGTGACCTGGATACAGTGCACGCCTCTTTGCTGCACAGTCAACTCTCGTCTCTTGTCGACTCGTCCACAGCCACTACATTGGGTGGAAAGTACCAGTTCCCGGACAGGGCACCCAAGTTCCATGTAGAGGATACCGACGGGGGTCTTCTCATCGGTGCGCGTCGAGCGGCCGAAGCGGACAGCTATTACTGGCGGATCTCTCGCTGGCTCTTTCCCTACTTCACCATGATCCCAAGGGAGCCCCATGCGCTGATACAGGGCGGAGCTATGGTGCCTATCGACGATGAGAACTGCTGGTTCATTCACATCCGGTGGAACCCGCTAGCGCCGCTCAAGGAGAGTGAACGATTCGAGGCCAACTTCGATAAGAACATCATGGACGATGGCTCATGGCTTGCCATAGGCAATAGGCGTAACGACTACCTCATTGACCGAGAGAAGCAACGGACAGAGAGCTATACCGGCATCTCGTTCGTTCGGGCCCAGGACTCCGCCATGACGGACGGGATGGGTATCATTGCTGACCGTTCCAAGGAGCACCTGGCCACTACTGACATGGCGATCATACGGATGCGCCGCCGGCTGATTAAAGCTGCTCAGGAGCTTGAGGACGGAGTCGAGCCCTATGCACCACACCATCCGGAATCGTTTAAGGTACGGTCTGGCGGCTGTGTGCTGCCGCGTGATGTATACTTCACCGACGATGCAGAGGTGTGGGACGACATCACCGTCAAGTAACCCTGGCAATTAGTTGACGTAACGGTGCCCCACGGTTCCCATTAATTTGGGATCGTGGGGCTTCTTGTGTCAGGCACAAGCCCTAGTCAATCGAAGACCAGAGGAACAATGGCAGAGGACATCCCAACCGAGGAACAAACACCTGAACTCCTGCCCTGGCAGGCACGGATTCCCTTTTTCTATGGCTGGGTAATCGTGGCTGTTGCGTTCATGATGAGCTTCATGACGGCAGGGGTGTTCTGGGCCACCAGCGTGATTGCGATTCCGATGCGTGAGGACCTGGGATGGAGCCTGTCAGACATCTACCTCGGCCTCACCATACGCGGGTTGGTGGGAGCTGCTGCTGCGGTGTTGCTAGGGCGATTTGGGGACTTGACCCATGGGGCCAGGACCGCGGGCGTTATCAGCGGAATCATATCAGCTGCATCGCTCATGGCCGTTTCCCAGGTGGACTCCCAGTGGACGTACCTTCTTCTTTATGGGGTAGTCGGCGGCATGACTACGGCCGGAACCGGGTTCCTGGTCATGTCTGCGGTGGTGCCACGTTGGTTCCTCAGGCGTCGAGGTCGTGCAGTCGCCTTCGCGACGATGGGCTCGGGTGCGGCGGCGTTCATACTCCCACCCCTCATGGCCTTCCTGTTGGAGTGGGTAGGATGGCGCGGCACGTGGGTGACTTTGGGCTTCATGACGATCGTATTTGCTTCGCTTCCTGCACTGCTGATACGTCGACAGCCAGAGGATGTGGGACTGATTCCAGACGGCCGTGTGATAGAAGCTTCTCGACAGACTGCAGCATCTCGAACGGTCCGGAACTACACGGCGCGGGAAGCCGCTCATACAAAGGTGTTGTGGATACTTATCCTGGCGGTTGCCGCTGCCAGCCTGTCCCCCAACGGCGTTCCATCAAGCCTGGTGCCCATGTACATCGATAAGGGTTTCTCAACTCAAGTGGCTGCATGGGGGTTCAGCATCTACGGCTTGTTCAGCATGCTCTCGCGGTTCTTCTGGGGTTTCATGGCTGAGCGGTATCACATACGCACTGTCTTGATAGCCATCGGGATATTCACAGCCTCCACAATGCCGATGATGCTGATATTGCCCGGAAACTCGGTGCTGGCCTATTCAGCGATGGTAGGGTTCGGCATCGGCGGGTTCATCGGCACCCAGCAACTGGTGTGGCCAGCCTACTTCGGGCGGAGCCATCTGGGTGCCATCGCCGGCATCGTGAGGCCCTTCGCTACAGGCGTGAACGCTGCCGGACCTCTGTTGATGGCCCAGAGCTTTGACCGTACCGGGGGCTATGGATTTGGACTGGCAGGCATGACGATATCCTGGGTTGTCTGTGCTGGAGCGATGGTTCTTGCCAAGCCGATGAAGGCTCTGGCACCAGACGAGACGGAGCCTCAAACTTCACAGGAGAACAAGCCAGCCTAAGGGAGTTCTTCGACACGCTTAGGACGAGCAGGGACCCTTGAAGACCGTCAGGGAATGTGAGTGCAGGGCAAAGCCCTGCACTACGAAAGCTTCCAGGCTTCCTGCGCGGTCTTGCCGAAGGCCCATTCCCTGTCTTCCTGGCTCTTGAATGCCGCATGCTCCAACACACCGGTGAGCGAGTTTCTGTAACCCTCTCGCGCGGCTGACGGCGGGAAATCGCTGCCCCACATCATGCGCTTTGGGCCGAAGGCCTCGTAGGCCATCTCCAACGCTGGCGGTATCGATTCAAAACCCATCTGGTTGGCGAGTCGCGCTGGCCGTTCGCTGAACTCCCCAAGCCCGCCGAACTTGATGTAGGTGTTAGGTCGAGCGGCCAACTCCAGACCCTTCTTATAATTGTCGTACGGCGCTACCACAGACCCAGGACTCCTGGGTGCGTACATACCGCAGAGGTGTTCAAGCACCACCGTGCAATCAGCTGGAAGTCCCTTGATGAGGCTCTGGAACTCCGGATCGGCTGCGTTGACGGTGTCCACCAGGAACACGCTGATGCCCAGGCCTAGCTCGCATGCCTTCTTCCAGAGCGCCAGTGGGTCGCTGCCTGGCGAGCGGTCGCCGGCTTGCAGTCGGATGCCGCAGACGCCGTCGTTCTTGGCTAGCTGCTCCAGGGTGGTGAGGGCGTCGGGGGCGGCCACGTCTACGCCGACGATAGCACTGAACCGCCCGGGGAACCGCTCGATCGACTCGAGTAGGTATGAGTTGTCGACCATGCCCCTGTGCTGCGTGAGCACGGCATGCTGCACATCGCTCTGGTTCATGCCAGCCAGCAGCATTTCCACCGGTTCAAACCAACTGGTCCCAGCGTGGCAATGGGTGTCAACAACGTACATATTCTGCCCCTTTGAAGTTT
>CAUZTE010000195.1:0-3711 GCA_963582565.1 Dehalococcoidia bacterium
AGTCTGAACGCATCACCGCCGAGGGGAAACATGTGGTGATCCTTGGTGGCGGCGACACCGGTGCCGACTGCCTTGGCACAGCCCATCGACAGGGAGCGCTTTCCGTGCACCAGTTCGAGTTGCTACCGGAACCCCCGGTTGAGAGGACTGACAACAATCCTTGGCCGCAGTGGCCACTGATCCTACGGTCGTCGGCTGCCCATGAAGAGGGTGGGGACCGGGACTACAACATCCAGACCACGTCGTTCTCCGGCAGCGATGGCCAGGTGACAAAGCTCCACGGCATCCGACTTGAGTGGGGAGCGCCCGACGAAACGGGTCGACCTACCATGAAGGAGATCGAGGGCACGGAGTTTGAGATAGATGCAGACCTGGTGCTCTTTGCGCTGGGCTTCCTCCACCCGGAGAAGAACGGGATGCTGGACGACCTGGGGGTTGAGCTTGATGGTCGAGGCAACGTCACCACCAACACTGACCGCATGACCAGCGTCCCCGGCGTGTTTGCTGCGGGCGATATGCATCGGGGGCAGTCACTGGTGGTTTGGGCGCTGGCAGAGGGTAGGCAGGCAGCCCACGGCGTGGATAAATACCTCATGGGTGCCACAGAGCTTCCCGCACCGCTTTCGAGCTAAGAGGCTTAGCCTCGCTGCTTTTGCACAGTCTTTCCTTTAAGACACTTGCCCTTTCCCCTATGTGCTCTGTACGCTGTGCATATGCCGTAGAAAGGGAGAATGGGCTTTGTGGGAATGGCTGGCAGCAATCGGTTGGAGCGCGGGAAGTGTAGCTGGTGGCATCGCCCTCTACCGTAGGGTGCGTTTTTTCTCCTCGATACGAGGAATCGCCACTACCGCGGTGATCGGCGTCCTATCGGGTGCGCTCCACAATTTCCTCAACGCACTGTTCTCCATGGACGAGCCCTTCTTCTTCCTCATTGCTATCTTCGGCATCGGCATGACGCCCATCCTCGTCGCCCAATGGGTGTTCACAAGGGTGTTTCGACTGTACTGGAGAGGTCGAAGTGCATAGTCGCCCAGAAGTGTGAAAGGGGCATTGGTAGAATGCCAGGGATGAACGACCAGACACTGTATGCAGACGTGAACGGGATTCGCATCGCCTATGAGCGTGGCGGCAGTGGATACCCGCTGTTGCTGATTCACGGTTACCCAGAGACCCGCCGGATGTGGCGCACGGTTGCGGATGCACTGACATCACGGTTCGATGTGGCATCGATGGACCTGCGAGGCTACGGCGATTCGGGTAGACCAGCAGACGAACTTAGCTACGACAAACGCACGATGGCGGAGGACGCCCACGGCCTTGCCAAGCACCTTGGTTGGGACAAGTTCCTCGTCGCAGGACACGATAGGGGCGGTCGCACGGCACGTCGCCTGGCCGCTGACCACCCTGAATCGATTGTAGGCGCAACGCTGTTGGATATCCTGCCGCTGGAGTGGGTCTACAGCCAGGGTGTGGACGGCTACGCGCGTCGCTACTGGCACTGGTACTTCCACCTGCAGCGCGGACTGGCGGAGAAACTCATCAACAGCGATCCATCAGCGTACGTGAACCACCTGTTTGCTCGGCGAGGTGACGTCCTTGACCCGGAGAACGTTGCCCACTACATGGAGGTGTTCGCCAGGCCCGGCACGGTGGAGTCTACGCTGGCGGACTACCGCACGGCCTTTGACGTGGACAGGCCTCGATGGACGGAAGAAGTCGCCGCCGGACACAAGATCACGGTGCCGCTGCAGATACTATGGGGCGAGTACGGTAACCTGAACGACGAGCCAATCTTGGACATCTGGCGGACGGTGGCGGAAGACGTGCGAGGCGAGGTTATCCCCGGCTCAGGTCACTACATCCCGGAGGAGCAGCCGGAGACGGCTATCCGCTTGATCAATGCCTTCGCTGACGAGCTAAAACTTTAAGGGCTATGCACTTCAGCAGGACTAATCCTGCACCTACATTCCCTGACGGTAGAAGTTTTACTGAACCCCGCCTGAAGGCGGGACCATACATGCCACGCCCTTTAGGGTGTGGGGCTACGTAGAACTATTGCTCTCAGTACGTGTTTGCGCCAATATGGGAGTAGGCCACTGCAAGGAGAACCAATGGACCAGCCTGATTTCGATAAGGCCGAGCTGCCGGAGATGGCCAACTACCTGGCTGTTTGGCTATTGGGGATGCGTGATTGGTGCCCCACCTGCCACGGTCGAGGCTCGATTGCAGACGCGGACAACCCCAGCGACTCTACCAAGACGAAGAAGTGCGAGAAGTGTGGGGGCCGTCGTTGGCTGGGTGCCATAGATCTGGAGCGCATGCTGGTCACGTTAAGCCAGCATCGTCGAGAGATCACCATGAACCTGACGTATAGCACGAACGGCTACTCGGAGTGGAAGGCAATCGACAAAGGATACGGAACGGAAGTCCTGGAGGCTGACCCGCTCCACGCCGTGTACCGCCTAGCCGGTAAGGTGATTGCAGCGTTGGAGAAGGATGGCGGTCTGAGTCGTAGCGTGCCCACGGACTTCATCGACCACTAGCCAGGGCAGGACCAGTCCTGCACCTATATGCCTGCGGTTACCTAAGGAGGGCGAAGCCCTCCACCCATGCTCCTGCGGTCGCCCAAGAGTGTTGCTGGAATGCCAAGGGGAGAGATTCTGAACGCAGTGAAGAATGACACCTTTCAAACAAAAAGCCCCAACCAATTGGCTGGGGCTTCTCTCTATTCAGCGATACTGGTGACTAAGTCTTGGCGGCTGGTGGCGTTGCAAATGGCTTGAAGAAGCTATGGAGGAAGGAATGGGAGTGTGCCCAGGTGTGTGCCCGCTTAAGGCCCTTCAGTGGTATACCATCTCCAGCATGGGTGATCTTTATCGCCTGGTGGCGCGGGCTGGGAGAGAGTGATGAAACGGCAGGGAACTCTACCTCACAGCCCAATTCCTCAAGCTGTTTCTTCAGGCCGTCATAGCCTTTTGTCTGCATGTTGGGTGCTACATAGATAAAGAACTCGCTGGAGCCGGTGACCTCATCAAAGTGTTCAGCGCCGGTGCCGCCCATGCGCTTCCGACGTTCTTTTCGCGGGAACTCCGGGCCTCTTGCATCTAACGTCACGTTCTTCAACCGCCTTCTGTAACTGCCCAGATTGTACCGTTGACTCCTTTAAGGTTCAACCAGGGCGATGCCCTGGACCCTTGTGACCTGACGGTATAGGAACTTATTTTTCCGGCTCTGTTGTTGGGGCAGCCGGCGGCAGGGCAGCAAAGATGAACACTGCCGCTATTACCGCTATCACGGTGAAGATGCTGAACACCAGTCCATAGCTGGACGTGGCGTCGTAGGCGATGGCAGCAGCAAGGGGGCCGATTGCGTTGGTAGTCATCTGCGCAGGGCGAGTGATGCCTCGAATCGCACCCAGGGAGTGCCTGCCGTAGTAATCGGCAAAGATCACCTGCTGCATCATGAAAGAGCCTCCTTGCAGGATGCCATGAAAGAAACCCCATGCCAAACCCAACATGGGGGAGTGGACGGTCAACAGGATGATGTAGCCAATGCCCATCAGGAGGTAGTTGGCTGTCATTGTCGGCCGAATATTGAACCTTCCTACCAACATGCCAAAGACTATGGAGCCTACCGCGCCGCCCGTAGAGAAGGTGGAGAGAACGATCACTGCGTACCCGGCGCTGAACTCTCGGTCTGTCAGGAACGATA
>CAUZTE010000196.1:0-3663 GCA_963582565.1 Dehalococcoidia bacterium
GTATCGAATGGTTGATCGTCGAGTGAAAGGTCCTCCTGGACTTCTTTCACAACCTCAATCTCGAAGTCGGTCAGTTCTTCAACCTTGTTCCAGGTCTCATTGTCAGGTACATAGTCAGCAGCATTTCCTTCACCGTTAACCATATCGAAGTTGACGCCGATCTTGAAGAACCTGATGGTTGGCAGAAGTCGCCAGTTGGTTGCGTTGGTCTTTTCCGCCAAATCTGCAGCAGTCTCCTCCAAACTCTCGTACGGGGGCACTGCCAGTGTGAACCAGAGGTTGAACTGATGCCCTATCCGGGCATAGTTGTGGCTGACGCCAGGATGCTTGTTAATGAACAGCGCAGCCTTGTGCAGCTTGTCTTCTGGGTAGGTGAAAGCAATCAAAGAGGTCTTGTAACCCAACCGGCGTGTATCAAAGATGCCGCTGACCTGCCGGATAACGTTCTCTCGTCGCAAACGGCGGATCCGCTCAATGATCTCAACTTCAGTCAAACCAATTTCATCGGCAATCGCCCGATATGGTCGCTCCGCCATGGGAAACGATGATTGAACAAGATTGAGAATCTGCTTGTCCATCAAATCCATGTCAGCTGCGCTTTCCTTGGGCTTTGTAGCGGTATTAGACGGCGTTGACTGCTTTGCCATTACGGCTCCTTTCGTAGGCGTCGGCCATAGCGATCATCAACATGTCCGCTACTGCCTCAACCTGTTGCCACGCTTGAGTCAGTTCCTCAGCATCCGGGGAAGTTTTCCTGCTTGTAGCCCGTACCGCCTCCGTCAGTGGTGTCCGAAAGAAAACAAAGGCCTCCATGAGTTCCCGTAGGGTTAGACCCCGCGCTTCAAGGGCTTCGCCGTACTCTTCCCCAATAAGACGGACTTCTTCCATTGCCTGGGGTGACGGACGCTTTTTGTCGAGGAGCCCTCCGGTAACATCCAGCAACCTACGCCCAAACAGGCGAAGTCGACCGCGGGTAGCATCGTCCATCTCGTCGTACCATGGAAAGGACGCTGAATGTTCTCCGTGCAGCAACTTGCGGATGCGCTTTGTTGCACCTTCACTGAACGCCTGAGCATTCAGCGTGTGGCCGGGTTGGGTATCCTCGGTGCGTTGGAGAGCCGCGTAGAGGTCATCTCGCAGGAAGCGGCGGTGTCCTCCAGGGGTCCTAAACGCACGGATGACTCCACCATCAGCCCAACTCCGAAGCGTCGATTCGTTGACTCCAAGGAGTCGGCATGCCGCTCCCAAAGAGACCCATCGTCCCTCTTGTTGAGGGTTTTCAACTGCTTCCACCATATCTACTCCAAAATCTGTGGAAATCTAAAAAATCTGTTCCCGAACTGGTTATAAGCCAAGATATCATGTTGGATAGTGACGGTCAACACGAACTTTCCTCAGGATTCTCTAGGGGTTTCCCCAGATTTTCCTATCTACGAGGAAATTCTAAATCTACGACGACTCGCGCTAAAAAAGGTTTTATAGATTTCCAGAGAAAATGGGCAAAGTGTGATTGAGGGGTTGAGCCATGAGGGCTTACGGATGGGCCAGAGGAACTGGTGAAAAGAAGGGCACCGGGGGACTTAATCAGGAGGTTAGTCCAGCCCGTAGCTGATGATCAGGGCGTTGTAGCAGATGACTACGATCATTGCGACGTTCAATATCTTCAGGACGTGGAATGCTTTGCGCTCCCACAAGACTCCGCCTATGGAGAGAGCGAACAGGAGCTTGCTGGCAAGCATCGTCTGCGTGCCAAGGGCAATCCCGATTGTGCCAAGGAAGGGATTCAACTCGGACGCGCCCAATGCTATAGACAGCCCGGTTAGCAGGGCATCAGCGCCGTTGACTCCCAACCACGCAAGCAACACCATACGTCATTGCTCTCCATCAAAGGTCTCTCTCCAGAATAAAAGAAAACCTCGTATATTAAAATTTCCCTCAGTTACCAATTGCCCCAAAGAACCTCCCGCAATCTTAGCCACTCATGCAGGCCCTGCCCAAGGCGTCATGCTATACTGGATTAGCTATGCCAAAGGTAACGATAAACACCAAACATCTCTTGTCTGTAACGGATCTTGCTCCCAGTGAAATCAAGGGGCTGATTGAGCGTGCAAGGGATATGAAAACCGAAGAAAATACGGCAAAACCACTCCAGGGTAAGACCGTGGCCTTGCTGTTTGAGAAGCCGTCCCTTCGCACCCGGGTGAGCTTTGAAGTAGCCACCGCCAACCTGGGCGGCAACTGTATCTACCTCAGCCCTCAAGAAGTGGGCATCGGTGGGCGTGAAGCCGTCAGCGATGTTGCCCAGGTGCTGTCCCGGTACGTGGATTGCATTGTGTACCGGTGTTTTGAGCATAAGAATTTGGTGGAGCTGGCGAAGTACGCATCTGTACCGGTGATCAACGCCCTCTCAGAAGATGAACACCCCTGCCAGACGCTGGCGGACCTGACAACGATGTTTGAGAAGCGCGAGGATCTTCGCACCACGATTCTGACCTATATTGGCGATGGCAATAACGTAGCGCGCAGCCTTGCGTACGGCGCTGCATCCGTGGGGATGACCTTTCGTATAGCGTCACCTCCGGGGTACGAACTATCAACAGAGGTTTTGAAGAAGGCTGCACAGATAGCTGCGGCCAACGGTGGCCAGATAGAGTTCCTGCGTGACCCGTTCACCGCCGTAGAAAATGCCCATATTGTGTACACGGACGTGTGGGCCAGCATGGGACAGGAAGACCAGGCCGGAGAGCGGCAAGAAGCGTTCAAAGGCTATCAAGTTAACCCGGAACTCATGGAAGAAGCATCCCCGGACGCTATCTTCATGCATGACCTACCCGCTCATTACGGCGAGGAAGTCCCAGAAGGCTTTCTTGACCACCCTCAATCCGTAGTATTTGACCAGGCGGAAAACCGCCTGCACGCACAACAAGCGCTTTTGGAGGCCCTGATTGGCTAAGGTAATCAAAGGAAACGACGAGGCTTTAGAAGAGCTTCCACCAGGAGAATCATTAGACGCCACAAAGGGCGATGCTTCCGGTTTAATGCCGGTAGTCGCCATTGTCGGGCGTCCCAACGTGGGGAAATCCACCCTTTTCAATCGACTAGCCGGACAACGCCGCGCTATCGTCGCTGACGAGGCTGGCACCACTCGCGATCGGGTCATCATGGCGGTGGAAGGCATCACCAAGCGTTTCTTCCTTGTGGATACCGGTGGCATCGCCATCGATAGTGATGAGCCGCTGTGGGGCAAGGTCTTCGAACAGGTTCAGGCGGCCCTGATGGATGCAGACGTCATCATCTTCCTCACAGACGCCATCGCCGGACTGCAACCTGCTGACTCTGAGATTGCTGACTCTATTCGCCGTTTGGGCACTCCCATCATCACGGTGGTCAACAAGAACGAGAGCGACCGCAGGCGGTTTGCCGCCACAGAGTTCTTTAGCCTGGGACTTGGAGACCCCATTCCCATCAGCGCTCTAAAAGCTGAAGGGATAGATGACCTCCTAAACGCTGTTGAAGACCTGCTCCCTCCCGGCAACGACGAGAAGATGGATACCAATATCCTACGACTCGCCATCGTCGGTCGGCCAAACGTAGGGAAATCCAGCCTGCTGAACAACATCACTGGCGAGGAGCGGTCAATCGTCGACCACGTACCCGGCACCA
>CAUZTE010000197.1:0-3657 GCA_963582565.1 Dehalococcoidia bacterium
CACTTGAGCTGATACACAACTTCTCCCTCGTCCATGACGATATCCAGGATCTGGACCTTGAGCGTCACGGTCGGAAAACCGTGTGGGCGGTGTGGGGCAAGCCCAAAGCCATGATAGCTGGCAACAGCATGCGTAGCTATGCCGATGCATCTCTCTACAAACTACAACTCTCCAGGATTACGCCGGAGACCACCCTTGAAGTCCTGACAGTCCTGACAGAATGCTGCCTGGAACTCATCGAAGGGCAGTACCTAGATCTGAGTTTTGAAGCACGGTTGGACGTAACCCCGGAAGAGTATCTGGACATGGTCTCACGCAAGACCGGCGCCCTCATTGAAGCTGCAATGCACCTGGGCGCTGTCATCGGTGGCGCAGAGACATTGCAGGTGAAAGCCCTCGCTCGATGTGGCAGGTTACTGGGCCTGGCGTTCCAGGCTCGCGACGACGTACTGGGCATATGGGGCGATACGGAAGTGTTGGGCAAAGCTACGGGCGCGGATATTCGTCGAAAGAAGAAATCCCTGCCAGTGGTCTACGCCCTCACCAAGGCCAACAAGAGCCAGCGAAAGCGTCTTGAACAGGTTTACAACAACCCTGAAGAGCTGGGCGACGACGCCGTTGAGGTGGTTATGAGCATTCTGGATGACCTGGACGCCCACGGTTACGCACAGTCTGTCGCGGAAGAGATGGAAGCAAAGGCTACTGCCACAGGGAAGGTAGCCGAACTTGGACCCAAGGCCCAGACATCGCTGAACGAACTCGCCAACTTCATGGTTCGCAGAGACCATTAGTAGCCACAGGGAGGATGACCATGACGACGAAATCGCCCGCTGAACAAGAGTTCATGACAACAGCAGAGCAAGCACTACCGGCATATCGTCCGGAGGGCGCTCCTCGCCCAAAACGCCCCATGGAACTTGCCTGGAAAACCGCCTTTTACCTGTTCAAGCAGAAGTTCATCCACCGTCGCAAGCGATTCCCGCTGGTGACCATGCTGGAGCCGCTGGAAGCGTGCAACCTTGCCTGTGAAGGGTGTGGTCGTATACGAGAATATGCTCCAGTCATCACCAAGACCCTCACCCTTGAGCAGTGTCTGAAGGCGGTTGAGGAATCCGGAGCACCTATCGTGTCCATCGCCGGGGGCGAGCCCACCATGTACAAAGAGCTGCCAGCCCTCATAGAGGAACTGGTGAGTCGCAAGATATTCGTCTACTGCTGCACCAACGGCATCCTGCTGGAGCGCGTGATGAAGCAGATTCCGCCATCCAAGTACCTCAGCTGGGTCATCCACCTGGACGGCATGGAAGAGCAGCATGACATCGCCGTGGTACGAACGGGCGTGTGGAAGACAGCCATGGCCGCAGCAAAGAAGGCACTAGAGGCCGGGTATCGCGTCTGCTCCAACACCACGCTGTTCCAAGGCTCAAACGTGGAAGACCTGCATGAGCTGTTCACCCTGGTAACGGACATGGGGTTCGAGGGCGTGATGGTCTCCTCCGGCTACGATTTCGTCGACGGGCCGACGCAGGAGATGTTCCTATCGCGTGAAGAGTCGATCAGAGTATTCAACCGTGTCCTGAATGATGCTGCAATCAAGCGCATCCGCTTCTACAACAACCCGCTCTACTTGAGCTTCCTGCGGGGCGAGCGCGACTATCAGTGCACAGCATGGTCGAACCCAACGTACACCGTGCAGGGTTGGCGTGAGCCGTGCTACCCGTTGGCAGACAGGCACACGGACAATGTGAACGACCTCTTCTCTGACGAGCTATGGACTCACTACGGCGTTGGCGTCAACGACAAGTGCGCGAACTGCATGATGCATTGCGGGTTTGAATCGGCAACCATCTATAACGCCATCAGCAGCCCGGTGGGCGTAGCGTCGCTGGTCAAAAGCTTAATGACCAAACGCAGCGGTGTAGGTGCCCCCTAACCAGGACTTGTCCTGGACCTATATGACCTGGCGGCCCCGAGAATCGGGGCACCCTAGTTCCTGACGGTTACCTTAGGAAGTTGTGGAGAAAAAACGAGTGGCAGAGAATGGCGATGAAGAGAAGGGTCAAGGGCTAGCCTTTGTCTTTGCTTTGCTGGAGGAGGCTCGTGGCGTCCTCAAGGCAGGCGACTGGCACCGTGTGGCTTCATCGGCCTCTCTAGCTACGTACCGGGGGCAACTAGGCGGCATTTCGGTTATCTTAGCCATCAGCGGCATGGGAAAAGAACGAGCCGAGGCCACAACACACGAGCTTATTGGGGAGTACCATCCTGAAACCATCGTCTCCCTAGGATTCGCCGGAGGTCTTACATCGGGCGGAGCAGCAGGGGACATGGTCGTCGCAGAGACGCTGATGCCTGTTGAAGGCACGCCGCTCACGGGTGAGTCCACCGCTACGGACGCCCGATTGGTGCAGGCATCCCTGCAGGTCCTTGCGGACAAGGATATCCCTGCCCAAAGCGGTATCTGTCTGACTACTGCTTACATAGCAGCGAACCCGGAAGATAAAGCATTGTTAGGTGAAGCAACCGGGGCTCTTGCGGTTGAGATGGAGAGCTATTGGATCGGGTTGATCTGCAAAAAAAGCACCGTGCCATACTTGGTTGTGCGATCGATCATCGACACGGTTGACCATCAACTGCCTGCGTACGTAGTTCGATACGCCCACAAGGTAGGTGGGAAGAGTCGCTGGAGGCAGGCATTGCCTGTGTTGCTGCGACCCTGGTGGATTCCTGGGCTACTTAGACTCAGCACAGCATCCAAACAGTCACAGGCAAGCCTGACTGTCTTTACTCTGGCCTTTGCAGAGTCGTATGCTCAGCAGTCTGTTGCTTCTAACGTAGTGAGCCAGGATAAATGAAGGCCCTGGTCACTGGCGCATCCGGCTTCATCGGAGCCAACGTCATCAGGGCGCTTATCGCAGGAGATGTATCCGTTCGAGCACTGGTGAGAGAGACCAGCAGCACCGTCACATTACAAGGATTACCAATAGAATTAGCCTACGGAGACGTAGAGGACTTCGAGAGTCTGAAGATGGCAATGCAGGGGTGCACCGTCGTCTTCCATCTCGCAGCACTGAACACCTTCTGGGACAGGAACCCTGCCCAGTTCTACAACGTGAACATCGGGGGCACCAGGAACGTGCTCGCTGCTGCGGCAGAGGCGGGGGTGGAACGAATTGTCCACACCAGCACCTGGGCAGTTGTAGGCAGGCCCATGGAGGGTGAGCTGGCTACGGAGGGTACCCCTCTGACATCGGAAGACTTGAGGGGACACTATAGAGTAACCAAGCACCTGGCGGAGCGAGAGGTTGAAGCAGCCGTAGAGCGGGGTCAGGACGTGGTTGTGGTCAACCCAACAGTTCCTATAGGGTCGTGGGATATGAAGCCTACGCCAACTGGGCGCATCGCCCTGGATTTCCTGAAAGGCAGGATGCCAGCGTATATTGAGGCTCACTTGAACCTGGTAGACGTTGAGGACGTGGCCCAGGGCCACTTAGGTGCGTGGAAGCACGGCAGGACTGGGGAACGGTACATCCTGGGAAACCAGAACATGACGCTTCTCCAGGTACTGGATGAGTTGGAACGGATAACCGGCAAGCGCCGACCAAGTATCAAGATACCAATGGGTGTTGCACTTGCCGCGGCGCGGGTAGACGCGTTTGT
>CAUZTE010000198.1:0-3611 GCA_963582565.1 Dehalococcoidia bacterium
CGCTCAGAATGACAAACCGGGCATAAGTTGCTTGGGTAACCGTAGGCATATAGGTCAAGGGCTAGCCATTGTCGGGGGAGACCCAGGCATCGTAGCCGCCGAAGCCGTTCGCTTCGTTCCACTTCAGCGCGTCCACCGATTCTCCTGTGAAGCTGGCTGCGTCCTGCTGAGCCAGGAACAACGCTGCGGGAACTGTGTGGTCGGGTCGAACGGGGAGCTGACGTCGAACACGGCCTAGCTCTTGCTGCAATCTTGTTTGCTCGTCGTAGCCCGTGCTGCGCGTCCCGCCGGGCATCAGGGAGTTCACAGCAATGTTGTGCTCCTTGAGCTCGCCCGATAGAGACTGCGTCATATTGTTCAACGCTGCTTTGACTGCGCCGTATGGTTGGTTGCCCGGCCTGCCCTGAACGCCGGAGCTTGAGAAGATGTTGATGATGCTACCGCTCTTGGCTTTCAGCATGGGCTGAACGAATCTGCGAATCACCTTGATGGTACCAAACAGACTGACCTCGAAGGTCCGCTGCCACTGGTCGTTGTTGGTGTCCAGAATGTTGATGACCGTTGAAGGCTCCACGTCACGCATGCGGATGGAGGCGTTGTTGATAAGCACATCCACAGTGCCAAACCGGTCTATCGCTGCTTGGTAAACCGCATCAATGTCGGTATCGCTGGAGATGTCGCCACTGAGGGTTATCGCTTCTTCGTAGGAGGCGAGTTCTTGGGAGAACTCCTGCACTCCGTCCCACGAGACGTCCAACGCAACTACTTTGCACCCCTCTTTGAGGAAGGCTTTGACGTACTCCTCACCCATCCCGCGAGCAGCCCCGGTAACGACAACGACTTTCCCTGTGAGCGCCATGACACCCTCCACTGCGCGACTTGACCGGAGTCAGTGTAACGCTGCGAGGCATGGAGAGCCAGAAAACTTGCGACATCTTTCGTCGTTCCCCACAATGACAGATAAGCAAAGAATTCGATTTATTTTAAGATCTACCAAGAGAAGGAACATTGATGGAACAAGCCAACCAGATGCCGATAGCAACCGTAGGCCACCCGCTTGCGGCGTCTGTCAGCCTGCCGGGATCAAAGAGCATATCGAATAGGGTGCTGCTGCTTGCAGCCCTTGCCGAGGGTGCGTCCACACTGACCAACATCCAGATCAGCGATGACACGCTGGTATTCGTCCAGGCGCTCAAAGACCTGGGTTTCGATATCCGTGAGATCGATGGGGCCAGCTGCGTCGTCACCGGCTCCGGTGGTCGTATCCCCAGCGACTCCGCGGCCGTGTGGTGTGGGAGCGCCGGGACAGCAGCTCGATTCTTGCTGGCAGCCGTGGGTACGGGCGATGGCACGTATCTCTTCGATGCTACAGAGCAGATGAAGCGTAGGCCCATGACCACCCTCATAGAAGCGTTGACGTCGCAGGGCGTGCAGATGAACTCAGAAACAGGCACATTCCCGCTGGAAATGGTCACCAAGGGATTGACTGGCGGACGCATTGCGATGGATGCCAGCGAGAGCAGCCAGTTCACATCGGCGATGTTGATGGCTGCGCCCCTCGCCAAGTCGCCCATGGAGGTGCAGGCGGACGTCAGGGTGAGTCGACCGTACATCGAGATGACGACCACGTTGATGACGCAGTTCGGCGTTCAGGTCACCAAGCCACAGGATGACATCTTTGTAATCCCCAACGCTGGTAGCTATAAAGCTTGCGACTACGCAGTGGAGCCTGATGCATCCACTGCGTCCTATTTCGCAGCTGCAGCCGCGGTTGTGGGTGGTCGAGTCACCATTGAGAACCTACCACTTGAAGCGTCTCTGCAGGGAGATACCCAGTTCCTGCGTGTGCTTGAGAGCATGGGGTGCACGTTGAGCCAGCAGGGCACCAGTACAACGGTCACGGGGCCGGCAACTGGCGGACTCAAGGGCATAACCGTGGACATGGGTGACATCTCTGACACCATGATGACGCTGGCCTGTGTGGCGCCCTACGCCGATTCCCTTACAACGATTACAAACATTGCACACGCCCGCGTCAAAGAATCAGATCGAGTCCACAGCGTGGCTGTAGGTCTTGGTCTGATGGGCATACGGGTTGAGGAGACAGAGAGCTCTGTAACCATCTACCCCGGTACTCCCGTGGGCGCGACCATCGATACTTTTGGTGACCACCGCATCGCGATGGCTTTCTCCATCATGGGCTTGGTGACTCCGGGCGTCGTCATCGACGATTACACCTGTGTTGCCAAGACCTGCCCGGAGTTCTTCACCCTGCTTGAAGATATGACGGGTTCCGGTGGGCAAGCCTGATGTTGTCTAAGCGTTCGCCGCGCGGTTTGACGTTTCCACGTTTGAGAGTCTAGATGCCCTGTTGGACTCAGATGCGTCCTGGGCGACCAACTCCTGCGTGTGGAGTCGCCGCTAGGTACCCTTACCAGCTTGAGCGAGGTCTATGACACCGTCGTTGAACGTACATCCAACCCGCACACGACCCTCGACGCCACAATGCCTGCGGCCGATCTGGGTGACACTGCCTTCAGTGCATTACAACATTACAACATGCACCTGGCTGCCGCTTGAGCGTTACTTGGTCAGCGGCATCACGTTGGTGGCAAACCGCTCCATACCCTCCAGCGTATCGGCAAGTTCCGGCTTGTCGAACCCGAAAAGAATGTCCTTGACGCCGATGGCTTCAAAGGCCTTGATGTCCTCCGCAATCTGCTCTGCATTGCCGGTGAAACTGCGCCTAGTGCCGTCTGGCAACGTGGTGGCTTCCTGATCGTTATTCCATGTGACGTTGTAAGCCACACCGATCTCGGCCGGGTCTCTCCCAGCTTCTTCAGCGTAGGCGTGGATGCGGGATAGCGACTCAGTCATCTGGGCTACCGTGCCCACTGGATACGTTGGGTTCATGCCGATGGGATACCAGGCGTCTCCAAGGCGAGCGACTCTGCGTAACGCAACGTTGCTTTCGCCACCGATCCAGATGGGTGGATGGGGTTTCTGCACCGGCTTCGGCTCGAAGTGGATGTTCGCGAACTTGGTGAACTCGCCGTCAAAGGTCGGATCGTCGCTGGTCCACAGTTCCTTGAACGCGCGAATGTACTCGTTGGTGACGGCCCCTCGACGGTCGAAGTCATGGGCTTCGATGGCCTCAAACTCCTCCCGCATCCAACCTGCTCCGCACCCTACGATGACACGCCCCTTGGACAGCACGTCGATGGTCGAGAGGATTTTGGCGGTCAACACTGCCGGGCGATGGGGTACCACCATGACCGATGTGAGCAACCGGATCTTGGATGTAACACCGGCAAGGTAGCTGAGGATGGTCAGTAATTCCATTGTCTCAGCGCCGCCCATTGAAGCGCCGGATTCACTGTAGGGGTATGTTGAGTCGATGCTTTTCGGCATGACCACGTGGTCGCTGACGGACACGATGTTGAAGCCCATAGCCTCGCCCCTCTGTACTAGTGTTGCAAGGGCGTTAGGGTTTGCGTTCGGGCCTCGGTTTGGCGCACGAAATCCAAAGTTCATGGTAGTGTCTCCTTGTTGATATTGGCAGCGCCATTATAGGTGGAGCGTGGCAAAAAAGAAGGATGGGCATTGCGCCC
>CAUZTE010000199.1:0-3607 GCA_963582565.1 Dehalococcoidia bacterium
GAGAAAGCCTACTGGGACGAGATGACCTACGGGCTCAAGCAAGTCTACGACCGGCACGGTAAAGAGATCCGAGCCAGCCACGGGACGTTTTCACACCACAACGGCAGGGGTCCCAATAATGGGTCGAAATACTTCCTGCCTTCTAAGATGTACGGGGGATGGAAGCAATGACATTTGCCGAGCTCAAGACATTGGCCAAGACCCTCGTAGATGAGAAGGGTTTGTTCTGGTCAGATGACCAGATGAAGGCCCTGGCAAACACGGCAATGAGAACGGTGTTTCGCCAAATCGCTGGCTTCGATGCAACGCATTTTGCAGCCAAAACAACCATCACATACCCGGCAGACACAGAGTCTATCGACCTCACTGGCTCCTCCTATTTCAACATCACCCCATCGGTTTACAAAGTGCTCGCCGTGTCCAAGCTGAGCGAAGCTGCGGCGGTCACACCGACCAACCGGCCCGTCCAGCTGGACAGAACGGACGCAGCGTCGCCCCTTGGCTATGGCGACAACTGGAACGACCCAAACAGCGAGGCCAGGGGAGTATCAGCCAGTCGGCGGTGGTTCCTCGACGCAAGCAACCTGTACCTGGTCCCCATCCCCGCAGAGGCGACCCCTCTTATTATTCGGTGGGTGAATCAGCCGACCGACCTGAACGGGGCCAGCGACGTCGTGTTCGCAGGAAGGGCGTTTGAATACCACGATTTAGTAGCGACCACGTTAGCCCGACTCATGGTGGTCAAAGAGCGGCGCATGGCCGATGAAATTGTAGCCATAAGCGACTGGCTACGAATGGAACTTCAACAAGCTGAACGCTCTCGCTCGCAGCACCCACAGGTGCGCTACGAAAGCCCATACTAGGAGACAATATGCACAACGGATTTCCCCTAGAAATTATCATTCGCCCAGCGGCGATGCCAATGCTGATGCACGCAAAGAAAGAGGGGCATGAAGACGAGCCGGAAGACAAAAAGAAAAAGGCCAAGGCCGCTCGAGCCCTTTCCAAACTGTTCTCCAAGAAAGAAGGAAAAGACTAATGCCTACCGTAGGAAAAGGAACAAAGATGGAAAGGCGCTTTCCATACACGATGGACGGCATCCAAGAGGCCGAGGAGTATGCCGAGCAAACCGGGCTTGAGGTTGACTACGAAGACGCTCCTGGCGAAGGGGCTCCTGCCCCAGTTGCCCTTGGCGCAGAGGCGCAAGGGTTTGATATGGGCAACCAATCAGGGGCGCCCCCATCTGGCTCTGCTGCCGCACTTCGGCCAGCCTACCGGCGCCCGACTAAGCTGCGGTGATATATCCGGTACGAGGACCGTGGAAGGGCATTGAAGAGCGAGAGAGCTACCAGACAGACCAGCACTGCTCACTAGCCATCAACGTGGACTTCTCAAAGGGGTACATTGAGACCCGCGATGGGACTCGTGTAATCCTAGATGTCTCGGATATTGCAAACTGGCCGTTTGCCTCTCACGCCCAAATTGCGGTTTTAGACCGCCCGGCAGGAGACCCATACATTCTAGTCGTGGGTCCATCCCAGTCTCGAAGCTGGAAAATCTATTGCAGCATTTTGAAGTTGGATGGGACGGTCCTTGCGAACGTTGACTTGACTACAAGCTTTGCGGAGCCAGCAGATCAACACTTCCAGTGCTCAATAAACCGGGTGATCCTCGTAAACCCCGACACCCTTTCGCCAAACTTTGTGGGCCTGATAACAACGCCCAACGGATGCCTTATATGGAACCCGCATGTGGACCCCACCACAGTGCGCCGCCCCGTGATGACTGGCGCGGGCAAAGACCCCATTCAAGAGCTCACAGACATCCCGTATTACTGGGTAACGGAACCACGGGGCCGCATTTGTGTGCAGCACTTCGGGCGCCTATGGTATGCGGGGTTCAACCGGCAAGAAGAAATCACGCTATCACAGGGACTTCCGGCAACACAAAACTACATGCCAGAGTCATGGATTGTGGGAGCCAAGAGGGACCATTTCACCATCGGCCCACACGTTATCACCTACTCGAACACCAACGACCCGTTGGGGATTGGAGCCCAGGGGATGTTCCGGCTTCCGAACACATCCGAACGAGTCACAGGGCTTCGCTCGTTCAAAGAAAACCTCATCATTTTCTCTGACAGGGCGATCTACGTCGCAGTCGGCAACCCCGAGACCGGCCATGACACGATGGACGTCAACAAGGTCGTTGACGGCGTTGCCTGTGTCGCGCCACACGCCACCGAGGAAGCCGGGGGCGTGCTTTTGTTTGTTGCGGCGGAGGGCATTTGGGCCTTTGACGGATCCAGTGCCACGAAAATAAGCAGCCCGATTGACTCCATGTGGAACTCGCAGAAGTCCACAAACTCAACAGTGAAAACGGGGGAGGGCGACGCCCTTTCTAAATATGGCCACCCGTGGAGCATCTCAAAAAGAGAATCCAAATTTGCAACCTCGTGCCATATTCGGAGCAAGGGGCAAGTGTGGTTCTCTATCCCGACAAAAGGGAAGGGGGCCGATAGCCACCCGAATGTCCGCTCCCCAAACTGCACCATTGTTTTTGATTATGCGAATCAGGCGTTTTCAATATACGCGGATGGCGACAAGACCAACTGCGTCCCATTTATGTTTGATGGGACAACCTACACGGGTGACGATGGACTTGAGAGGGTCTTTCTTGTCAGGGGTGGCCTCCATAACGGAACCGACCTGAAGAATTCGGTCATTACCGAGTACGGAGGCTTCCCGGCAGACTACATTCTGTGGACAGGCTCGCCCCCCACAATGACCGCACACCCGTTCCTATTCGCGTGGGTTTCGGCAAGACACCTGAAGGAAAACGAAGAGACAATTTCCTTCCGACGAGTGCGCCTAAAACTGCTCGCGCAAACGAAGGGCACAACGCCAGCCAAATACTTCCTTGATGGGGAGGAATCCGCCTTCGACAAGAAACTCAACGGGGTCACAAACACCGATAGACAGCAAGCAACCGGAAGCATCATAATGCACCCAGATACAAGCGATGATTATTTCCTGGGAACAGGGGAGCTTGGCACGATGATCCTCGGGCAAAGAGACTGGTTTACATCGAGGATTGATCCGTCTTCTGTCGCATCCAAGTGGTGCCGATTCGGCGTCACGCAATGGTCAACGGTGGTTTCACCCCCCGAGGCACGAACGGTCTGCATCGAGTCCTATTCGCTGGAGGTGCCGGATGTCACAAGGGGTCTTCGATGATTAGCCGACCCAGAAACATGGGGGAGATTGCGGTACAGCGAGAGTACACCACCGATCCGCTTGCAATGCTTCGGGTCTCGGACACGCTCAACCAGATTGCGCTAAAACTCGGGGACATCGGGACGGTGATCCGACCTGGGCAATCCATCGAAAGGGCAATTATCAACCTGGGCGACGACGGTGGGCGCATCTTACTATCAGAGGGCACCTACCCCATCGAAGCATCAATAACGGTAGACAGGCCAAATGTATCTATTGTGGCTATAAGCCCCCATAGAACGCTCATAAAGCGCACGATAACAACAGCACTTCCCCTTATAAGTGTAACAGCTGACTACGTGATGATTTCGGGGATCCGGTTCGATGACTCA
>CAUZTE010000200.1:0-3603 GCA_963582565.1 Dehalococcoidia bacterium
TGACGAAGAGCGCCGGACGCTGGCCCAGGGAAAGGAGCTTGCTCTTGACCTCGTACTGGTCATACAACGTGTTGTCCGTGTCCACCAAGCAGGGGAACGGGATTGCATGGTCGGTGAAGTAGGCTCGTGCTTTCTCTGGTGTGTCTCTCACAACGGCGATAACCACCGCACCCGCGTCAAGGAACTGCTGATGTTGGACCGTCAACTGACGGAGGTGTCTTCGACAGAACGGTCACATGAAGCCCCGAAGAAACACCAGCACCACACACGCCTTGCCGCGATAGTCACTCAAGGTGATATCGCCACTCATCGCGTTTGGCAGCGTGAAATCAGGAGCCTGAACACCAACAGGGACGAGTTTTGGCTCGATTGCCACAGTGATGGCTGCCTTTCTGGCCGGGGTCTTTTGGTGCTACTACTCGCCTTAGGTAACCGTAGGCACACGGGTCAAGGGCTGGCCCTTGTTAGGTAGCCGTAGGTACTTAGGTCCAGGACTGCGTCCTGGCTATTCGCCGGCTTCAGAGATGGGGTTCAGCTTCCACTTCGGCGGTAGGAGGTATCCCGACTGCGATACGACATCCAGGCCGTCAGACTCGGCACCAAGCTGTTCCAGCAACGCCTCAGGGTCCGTCACCGGCATCTGACATGCATAGTTCTGGCACACGTAGGCCGTAGGTTTACCGCCGATGAGCACTCGCCCTTCCAGTAGTCCAAGCTCCTCTGCGATGGGGTCGTCTTCTGACGTCATGCCCGCAACGACCTTGTTTGGCAGGAACCGACTGTACACGGCGTTCAGCAGCGCCTTCGTTCCTTCGTCGCTTCGGTCTCCCACGATCACCACTTCCTTGGGTGTGGATAGGGCGAAGTCCATAGCGCAGAGCCAGTGCCCGTACCCCACAGGTTGCGCCATCATGGTGGATCGCATAGCACGCAACGCCGTCTGAGCTATCTCCGCGTACTTGGGCGTGCCAATCAGTGAGCCCAAGCGCAGCAATGCCAGCGTCGCAGCCGATGCCCCACTAGGCAGGGCGTTGTCGGAGAACTCTTGAGGTCGCACCAATAATTCCTCGTGATCGTGGCCGGTGGTGTAGAAGCTGGCTGTATCGGCGTCCCAGAACAGGTCGAGCATTGACTCGGCAAGCTTCTGAGCTTCCAAGAGCCACTTATGCTCAAAGGTGGCCTCGTAGAGCGTAATCAAACCATCGACCAGGAACGCGTAGTCCTCCAGGTAGCCGTTCAACTTGGCTTTGCCATCGCGATACGTCCGAAGCAATCGACCGTCCGCATCCTTGAGCGACTCCAGTAGGAACGCTGCGTTGGCCGATGCCGCTTCCAGGTAGTCAGGCCGACCCAGCACAGACGCCGCTTCAGCCAGGCTTCCCAACATCAACGAGTTCCAGCCGGTCAACACCTTCTCGTCGCGAAGGGGCCAGATCCGTTCGTTGCGCAGTTTCAGCAGCTTTGCCTTGCTCTCTGCAAGCTGTGCCAGAAGGGTTTCCTCATCCATGTGGAGTTCAACCGCCAGCTTGGACAGCTCCTGCGGCAGGAACAGGATGGATGCCCCTTCAAAGTTACCGTTGTCAGTCACGCCATACACCTTGCAGAAGAGTTCTCCAGCCTCCGGGCCCAATGCCTCTATGAGTTCTGGCTTCTTCCAGGTGTAGAAGATACCCTCTTCGCCTTCGCTGTCGGCGTCCAACGCGGTGTAGAAGCCGCCGGACGCATCGCGCATGTCCCGCAGCACGTACTCCGCCGTCTCCTCGACGACGCGTCGATACTCCGGTCGAGCGAGGGCCTGGTACGCATGAAGGTACAGGCGGATCAGCAGGGCGTTGTCATACAACATCTTCTCAAAGTGGGGCACCAACCATGCCTGGTCGACGGAGTACCTGTGGAAGCCGCCACCGACGTGGTCGTAGATACCGCCTCGTAACATCCTATCGAGGGTGAGGTCGACCATCACCTGTGCCATGGGCTCGCCGGTGGTATTGCCATAGCGAAGCAGGAACTCATGCACCATGGGCTGCGGGAACTTGATGCTGGTACCAAAACCGCCCCACTCCGTATCGATGTTGGGGGCAAGCCGCTTGAAGGCCGTGTCCAGCATCTCCGCTGTCAGTGGCTCCTGGTCACCCTGGAAGGCCGCGTTCTGCTTGAGGTGCTCAACAATCTGGTCAGCAGAAGCTACTACCTCGTTGTTGCGCTTCCGGTATGCACTTTCCGTTGATTCCAACACTCTGCGGAAGCCAGGCATGCCGCCGCGGTCCTCAGGTGGGAAGTAGGTGCCGCCGTAGAAGGGTTTCAAGTCCGGGGTCAGGAACACAGACATAGGCCAGCCGCCGCTACCGGCAATTGCCATAACAGCCTGCATGTAGATGGCATCCAGGTCAGGCCGCTCTTCCCTGTCCACCTTGATACACACGAAGAGTCGATTCATGACCGCGGCGACTTCCGGGTCTTCAAACGACTCCCGCTCCATCACATGGCACCAGTGGCAGGCCGCGTAGCCGATGCTCAGGAAGATGGGTTTGTCTTCTTTTATGGCGCGCTCCAGGGCTTCCGGGCCCCAGGGGTACCATTCCACAGGGTTGTTTGCATGTTGTTGGAGGTAGGGACTCGTCTCATCGATCAGGCGGTTGTGCATGAATGCCCACTTTCGTATCTGGCTAATCCGCCATTATACTCGCAGATAGATACATCGGAGGAAAAGTATAGTATCAAGGAGTCTTTAACTCTGGAATTTGCCCCCAGAGCGAGGTTAGTTACCGTCATCGAAGAATTATTTATTTAAATCTATTTCTTCTTTAAGAAATTCGTTATTATACAGAAGTCTAAAGTAGGGGAGTGGAAAATGGCATCGACTCAAATGGAGCCGAGTAAATCACCCGCGATGGAAAATTCCAAGCTAACCCGCCGCCAGTTGATAAAGGGTGCCTCTGCCCTCGGGCTCTCCGCGGCAATACTTGGTCCGCTTCTGGCGGCGTGTACCCGCGTTGAGGACACCATGATTGTTACACCATTATCCACCCCTCCTTCGCTACCAACCGCAACACTCTTTTCCACTCCCATTTCACCACCCTCGTTTGCTTCAAGTCCCTCGCCTACTCCTACCATTGCACCAATTTCAAAACCTAACGCGGCATCTCCCCTACAATCTTTGCCTACGACGATTCCTACCCCTTCACCAACTGCTACACCGCCACCGACAGTTACCTTCAACCTGACTGAGAGACAAAAGATTGCCCACTTGCTGCGAAGAGCAGGTTTTGGTTTCACCGCCGCAGAACTCAATCGAGCTGAGGGGATGGGCCTTGCCGCCACTATTGATGAACTTATCAATTTTGAATCGGTGGACAACAGCGACCTTGACAAACATATCGCCGCGGCCGGACTAGATTTTGAACTCCCTCCGGAGATGAGACGCTGGTGGTATCTTCGCATGGCATACACCAAGAGGCCTTTACAAGAAAAAATGACCCTCTTCTGGCACGGCATTCTGACCAGCGGCCATAAGAAGGTAGCCGATATACCGAAGATGTCCGCCCAAAATGAACTATTTAAGCAGAAGGGTATGGGGTCGTATCAAACTCTCTTGGAAGAAAT
>CAUZTE010000201.1:0-3590 GCA_963582565.1 Dehalococcoidia bacterium
ACACCTTCTCCAGGCCCTTTGCCAAATCCTCTTTTGCCGCATAACCCTCGTATTTGGACGTTATCCGACCGTCGCTATCGATGATGAATACAAAGGATTCGTTGCGGTAGTTTTCCAGCTGGGTGAAGCCCCAGGTATCGATAATGGGCGCAAACTTGGCCCGTGCAAGATCCCCCTGGATATCGGCTGGGTTGTCATAGACCTCTACGTGTATGAAGTTGGCTCGGCCTTTGTACTCATCCTTCAGTTCCTCAACCGTCTCAACCTGTGGGCCACACGTGGGACTTGTGCACAGCGCCGGGCTGGCAAACACCACCAACGATGGTTTGCCCGTCTCAAGGGCTTCTGCGATGGTCAACTTGTACAAGTCCGGGTCAGGCGTCGACCGCGTGGTCAACGATGTCAGTTCAGCGACGTCCCGGCTGGTCTTGTTCACCGTTGTAGGTGGCTTTGAACCCAGTCCAGGAGTGATGCTGGTCTCCCCGATGTGCAAGGGAATCCGTGCGGAGCTGATGGAGCCGTCGTCCTGGATTACATCAACGTCCAGACGCCAATCGCCAGGTCTATCGAAAGACAACTCCGTCACATAGCTCCCCCGAGACCCGAAGGGCCACAGGAAGAACTCCGCAGTTACTGACTCCCCTACGGACTCAGTTGCGCCCAAATAGACGGATTTCACGCTGGCTGATGGAGCAGTGACCAAGGCCTTGGGGCTGGTCAACAGGAACGAAATCCTATTGGTTCCAACGCTAAGGTCTTTGGTGGCAAGGATGCCGTTTAACTCCAGCGCCGGCACGTTTGTGACGATGGGCTGGTTGGTAACCACCGGTGTAGCTGCATCGCCACTACTACACGCCGCAGCCACCAGGCTGAACGCCATCACTATTCCGAAGAGGGCACGATTCAATCTACTGTTCATGATTCTTGATTCCTTTGCTACGGCCCTGTGGTATAGGAGCCGAATGTGAAGGCGAAGATAGCAAACTCGTCCGAGTTGGAGCTGAGCTTCATCTCGTGGCCCCCGTATTCGGGCGACTCGATAAGTCGATACATCCGGTCCTGGTCAACAAAAATGAACGTTCTACCATCCTCGGCTTCTTGGATGTCCGTTCCCCAGTCAGCTAACGGGATCGGCCCATCGTCGATCTCGAGATACACACGGTAGGGCTCTCCCTCACTCCCCAGGACGACGTTTACGCTGGTACCGAAGTACTTCAACGCCGCATAGTCTTCCAAGTCCTCCGTGGCCCTAGCGTGTTGAGCAGCATCAATGCCGTTAGTCCACATCCCTTGGAGATATAGGAAGTGGTTCTCATGGCCCCCCGGATCTTCCAGGAGAATCGGACCGCCAATCGGGATCGCATAGAACTCTGCCTGGATGATGTATGGCACCTGGGAGTTGGCATTGCGTTCCAGACCAGCGTATAACTCGCGCGTCTGAGTCGTCTCGATTGTGCCGGTCGATGCCTGCTCATTGAAGGTGGGACCTGGATCGGGGTTGGCTGCGATGCCATCGATTGAGGAGCCCGCATCTCGCAACCACTTCCGTATCTCAAGCTCCGTCTCGTCGTACGCACCTTCGCCAAAGTGGGTGTACTGGATGATCCCATCTTTGTCTATCAAATACTTGGCTGGCCAGAATTGGTTGTTGAAAGCCCGCCAGGTCTCCATCTCATTGTCCTGCAGCACCGGCCATGTAATCTGGAACTCCTTCACAGCCGCTTCTACGTTCTCACGTACTTCCTCAAACTCAAATTCCGGCGAGTGCACGCCCACGATTACCAGGCCTTCATCGGCGTACTTCTCCTGCCATTCCCTCAGAAACGGCATTGTCCGGATACAGTTGACGCAGGTATACGTCCAGAAATCGACGAGCACTACCTTGCCGCGAAGGCTTTCCATGGTGAACGGCTCAGAGTTGACCCAGCCGCTGATACCCTGGATTTCCTGGGCGGTAGAACCCACCTGACCTGGGATTGGCCCGGTTGGAATATCAATATTCGCGGCTGCTGGCAGCGTGTCAGAAGCGCCACCACCCAGGGAGCCCACTTCCGGTACGGCTGTAGGCGTAGGTGGAGCCGCAGCGTCACTGCCACATGCAGCCACAACCGCGAGAACGGCGGTCAGTAAGAAAGAAGCAGCCATAAATCGGTGGCCTGTATGGCTCTGACTAGTCATTGTTTCCTTTCGGTGATGCAGAAAAGGGTGCATTGTGTACTACGCCGATTCTGCCCTATGGGATTGGCCTCTGGGTCCATCAATACCATATCACGCTCAGTAGGTAGATATGATAGAGAAACCGGATACAGCATGGCGTGCCGACTCACTATTCATGCGATAATAAGCAATCAGGAACCGGACGGGGGTGTGACGATGTTGTTTTGGGGAATAGTGCTGATATCAATTGGTGTAGGGTCGATTTTTGACCTGAACATCTGGCCCATCATCTTCATTGCGATAGGGGCATCCATGGTCGGTCGTGTGATGTTCGGCTCCAAGGGCAAGGGCGGTTGGTCAAACTGGAGTTGTTGGTGCGGCCCCTCGTTCCGAGGTCGCGGCAAGGATGACAGTCAGCGTCAGGCATCCGACTAAGCGTCCTCCTGACGGTAAGCCTCGTCCAACAGGTCAACCACGTGGCAGACTTTGATTGCCACACCAGCCTGGTTCGCCCCCAACTCCATCTGCATCATGCAGCCCGGGTTGGCTGTGGCAATGATCTTCGCCCCCGTAGCTATCGCGTCTTCCAGTTTGTGGGTACGTAGCTGGCCTGACATCTCCCGCTGGGTCAATTGGTAGGCTCCACCTGCGCCACAGCAACGATCAGAATGTTCCATCTCCACCAACTCCAACCCCGGAATAGCTTCCAACACTGTCCGAGGTGGCGCAGTCAGTCGTTGAGCGTGGGCCAGGTGGCACGAGTCCTGGTAGGTGACCTGCACGTTCAGCGGCGTTTTGGGCGACTCAACAGGCAACGACGCAAGGAACTCGGTGATGTCCTGCACCATTTCACTGAAACGTGTGGCTTTATCGGCATAGGCAGGGTCGTCATGAAGCAGCACGTCGTACTCCTTCATCGATGCGCCACACCCGGCGGAAGCAGTAACAACGACGTCCACACCTGCACCAAGAAAGGTGTCTATATTGCGACGCGCCATGTCCCTTGCGGCATCCTTCTCTCCACCGTGGGTGTTCAATGCACCACAGCAACCTTGATCGGCGGGAACCACGACCTCGCAGCCATTTCGTGTCAGAACACGGACAGCAGCGTCCATGGTTGGGCCATGAACCAACGGCATGACGCAACCGGATAGCAGAGCCACTCGATGTTTCCTGGTTCCCCGGGCCAGATGTACCTGACCCTTTGCGTCAAAGAACGGCTTGGAGAGGTCCGGTAACGAGGCCTCAGCTTCCCTTACACCTGGTAATAGTTGTAATATTCGGGTCGCATGCACCAAACGTCGGATACCGGATTGCTGATACATTCTCAGCACCCTCACCAACAGCTTGAGTTGGCCCAGGTTGGGGAGAAGCTGCTTGTACGCAACCCATGAGGCTACCCGTCCAAACAGGGAACCCGGTCGTTGACCTTT
>CAUZTE010000202.1:0-3570 GCA_963582565.1 Dehalococcoidia bacterium
GTATGTTTGGGCTTCTTGTCCTGTTCAGTGGCCTTGCGGTTAATTGGGTCTCCACCCTATGATTCTTAAATACACATTGGCAGTTATAGTGTCGGCCGCCACGGCCAACGGAGGAAAACCTTGGAGTTACTGATAACCCTGGGAGTGCTTGTTGGGATTGCTGTGTTGTTTGGCGCTGTTGTCCTGTGGATGAAGGGCGACTAAAGCGCATGGCCACCACATAAACAAAGCATAAACACCCACTTTATTCCTTTCTTTTATTATCTTTCCGTGCTAGTTTCTCCCAAATGATTTTCTCAGGCGTCTGATTTTGCCGATGGTTGAGGCGTAAACCGGCAAGGCCAATGATGCTTGAGGGGATCACCAAATACTTCGGATCGAGTACGTGACAGTGATCGCTATATGTCCGGTCGCACCAGGGGAGAGTGCTATGGATTCCATCAGAACAGACAATATTTCGGTAGCTCAAATTCTGGCAGAAGCCCAACATACAGAGTTGTGGATGGCCGGACTTGAAACCGCCGCACGGGAGTCATTGACGGTATCTGATGTTAGTAAGGCCTATAAGATAGCCTTTGAAGCCGTTGTTTCTTAAGACATGGCGAGTTTCGATTTAATTTTTGCCGTGCTTTACGCATCATGTTAACCTTCACTTAACGGCTTGGGTGGAGGTGCGGAATGCGACTGGTGTTGATGGCATTGTCTGGGTGGACGGTAGCTGTGATGGGGTTGGTGATTGCCGGGGTTTTCCTCTCTGTTGACGACCAAGATGGCCTATTTTCCTCGCCGATGACTTCCGGCGAAGCAGTGGTTGCCACACTTCTTACTATCCCAACAATGCTTCTGGGAATACTGGAAATGGTGAGACTGCGACCGGTCAAGCAGGAATAGCGGGCCCTCTAAACTTGCTCTCACATACGGCTGTGCATATAATATCGCTACGAATTTGACGTACAGTCCGTAGAAGGAGCAAGCCATGTCACCAACACCGTTGGCCTATTTCGGCGGGGAGTTCATTCCCGCGGACGAGGCCAAAGTCGGCATCATGACCCACGCTCTTCACTACGGTACTGCAGTCTTTGAGGGCATCCGCTGCAACTGGAACGAAGAAGAAGAGAAGCTCTTCATCTTCCGCCCCCTGGACCACTACAAGCGTCTGGCCGAGGGTGCCAAGATTCTACGTATGAATCTCCGGCACACGCCGGAAGAACTGGTTCGCCTCACGGTTGAGTTGGTGGAGCGTAGTGGTTACCGGGAGGACATGTACATCCGCCCCCTGGCCTACAAGAGCGCCCTGCGAGTGGCGAACCTTAAACTCCATGAACTTGACGATGACCTGACTATCATCGGTGTGCCCTTCGGGTCGTATATCGATGTGCCGGTTGTACGATGCATGACGGCCAGCTGGCGTCGCATCGACGAGACGATGATGCCTCCCCGCGTGAAGTTGAGCGCCGGATATGTGAACAGCATCCTGGCCAAGACCGACGCAGTCCTGGCAGGCTTTGACGAGGCGATCTTCCTGAACAATGACGGCCACGTAGCTGAAGGCAGTGGCGAGAACCTGTTTGTGGTGAAGGACGGCGCGCTGGTGACTCCCCCATTGACCGCAAACATCCTGCCAGGCATCACCCGTAGCTGCGTCATGCAGATGGCAAAGGATGAACTGGGGATTGAGACCGTTGAACGACCCATCGGCAGGGCCGAACTCTATCTGGCCGATGAAGTGTTCCTTACCGGCACGGCAGCCCACGTGACGCCCATGGGTGAACTGGATCACCGTCTTATCGGTGACGGCAAGGGTGGGCCAATCACTAAGTCCATCCAGGACTTGTACTTCAAGGCGATTCGTGGCGCGCTCCCCAAGTATCGTGACTGGTGCGTTGAGGTGATTCCCGCGCCGTTGGCCAAGGTATAGTCCTTAATCCTCTGAACGGGCAACCACTATGGAAGATCTGGGCCGTGATTACCTCATCCTTGTATTCCTTGCATCCCTTGGCGTCATCCAGGTAGCGGTCGCCCACGCAGGACTTACGAAACTCCTTTTCCTGAAACGCACACCCCTGGCTTACGCCCTTGGCCTCACGCTTATCGTTGCTGGCGTTACGTGGTTCTTCTGGGACGGGCCTCGCCACATTCCGGACACTGCCGGTGGACTGGATGGCAACGATCAGGGGTGGCGGTTCGCCGTCAGCTCATTAGCAGCGGTGTTTTTCACGGTCCTGACCACATCAGCATTGAACCACCGTGACGGCAACACGCCCTCGACTATTCCGGACGGGCTGGAATCCCTGCGCGACCACACGTACATTGAGTCGCTGCCAACCGGGCTCCGATCACTGTGGGAGGAGCGACCACCATGGATGCGGCGATAGTCCGATGGCTGAACGACGGCGTTGGCGTTATTCCCTGGCTGGATGACGCTATCAATGTTGTAGTAAGCGACTACTTCACACCTGTGGTCCTGTCCCTCCTGTTGTTGGGTGTCTGGTTTGGAGGTAAGGCGGCGGCATCGCGGGAGCTTCACCAACGAGCGGCGCTTATCGCCATGTTGGGTGTAGCCTTCGGGAACCTGGCCGTCCAGATCATTGGGGCGTTCACGTTCCGGGACAGGCCGTTTATTAACGAGTCTTTGGAACTTCTCTTCTATCAACCAACGGACTCATCGTTCCCAGCCAACCCGGCCGTTGTGGGCGCAGCCATCGCTGCCGGATTGTGGGGGGCGAACCGCCGACTTGGTGCAGCAGCCTTCATGTTGACCGGACTGTGGGGGGCATCGCGGGTGTACGCGGGTGTCTCTTACCCAACGGACATCCTTGCCGGTGCAGCTATCGGCGTTGTCGTGGTCATGGCGGTCACGTTGGTGGTGCGTCGAATCGAGCCTCTACCCACCATGGTCATCCAACTGGCTCAACGCTTCTATCTCGCCTAGGCTTGTGGGGACTAAAGCCGCCAGAGCTAGCCCTGGACCCACACTGAGGGGACTAAAGCCCTCACTCGCACAGATGACTATCATGCCCAGAATCATGTGAGCCTTTCGTCGCGCCAACGTGAGCCCTTTGAGCCTTCTCCACTTTGTAGAACCTCTCTACTATCTCCCCATATCGCGACATTGGGCTTACCTCCTTTTAGTGCCATAGGCCCACGACTACACCGTCGCGAAAAGATGGGAGATCACTATGGCAGGACAGATTACCGTTCAACCCAAAGGCACATTCGGGATGCGTTCTCCCCTGGGGATTTTCGGCACCGCTTCAGGCGTACTCATCGCAGCATTTGTCGGTGCAGGCCTCTGGGACCAACTGGCTGCATGGACGGGTTACGAAATGGCGTGGCTGGCTATAGGCATCGGTGTGGTCACCGGGTTTGCCGCCAGGCTCATGGCAAACAATGAGCAAAGCATCTCCGTTCAAATGGTGGCCGCAAGCGCCGCTTTGATTGGGGTGGTGGCGGGCAAGTACTACATCTTCGCCATATTCCTGAAGGAAGCTATTGAGGGTGCGTTCGGTGCGCAAGTCGCCACGCAGTACACGCTGTTTTCTTCAACCACGTTCAACTTCTTGAAGGACG
>CAUZTE010000203.1:0-3554 GCA_963582565.1 Dehalococcoidia bacterium
CTCCTAACCAGCCTACACCGGAGCGTTCCTATAACCTGGGGAAGGCTATCCGCAAGGCTGTAGAGTCCTGGGATAACGACAAGCGTGTTGCCGTAATTGCGTCCGGCGGCTTGAGCCATTTCGTGATCAATGAAGAAATAGACCAGCGCGTCATCAAGGACCTGGAGACGAAGAACACGCAGGACCTTTTCGACCTACCAAGAGAGCACATCTCTTCCGGCTCCTCCGAGATACGGAACTGGATTGCCACAGCGGGTGCCACAGAACACCTGGACTTCAAACTCATTGATTACGCGCCATGCTACCGCTCCCCTGCGGGAACTGGTTGCGCCATGGGATTCGGTGCCTGGTCCTAGAACTTCCAGGTAAACACGGAATAGGAAAATAGCCCCTCGGTATCACGAGATACCAAGGGGCTTTTTTAAGGCGCGCTACGGGCGGGAGTGGTATGATGAGCAGGTACAGTCCGTATTCTCTTTAGGTATGGGTGTAATGGTTCTGAGTGATCGCGATATCCGCAAAGCTCTTCAAGATGGCCGACTCTACGTAGACCCTTTTGATGATGCATTGATCCAACCGGCCAGCATCGACCTACGGCTGGGTTCAAAGTTCCTTATTTTTAAGAGGACCCAACAGCCTTTCATCGATGTGCGTCAATCTGTCGACCATTTCACGGAGAAGGTCGAGATCGACCCTGCAATCCCTTTCATGCTCCACCCCGGCGAGTTCGCTTTGGGCGTGACCCTGGAAGAGATTCATCTTTCGGCGGACATTGTTGGTCGCCTTGACGGTAAGAGTTCCCTGGGGCGACTGGGGTTGGTAGTGCACTCCACGGCAGGGTTCGTAGACCCTGGTTGGAAGGGTCGATTGACCTTAGAACTCAGCAATCTGGCTAACCTCCCCATTAGCCTGTACTACGGCATGAAGGTATCTCAGCTCTCATTCATGGAATTGACATCGCCGGCAGAGAAACCCTACGGCTCCAAGAGCCTGGGAAGCAAGTACCAGGGTCAGGACGGCCCGATGGTGAGCCAGTTCTATCGCAACTACGGCGTAGATAGTGTTGGGAGCGCGCCCCCTCGGAAACGAACGATAGATGCTTCTGCGCTACGTGAATGGCTGCAGAATAGCGAGTACAAAGGAAGCGTCACGCTATTCTCAGAAGCCCTGGGCGTCTCGCTTAAGACGGTAGAAGACTGGGTTTACGGACGATCGAAGCCATCGCTGAAACACTGGAGCCAGCTCTATAAAGCCACTGGTTTACCCGAGTACCAGCAATTGATGGATACCAAGGGATGATTGACCTATGCAGTACATGCAAAGGGCAATTGAGCTTGCCCGGAACACACTAGGCTCCGCGAGCCCCAACCCATCCGTCGGCGCAGTCATCGTCAATAATGGTGCAATCGTCGGCGAGGGTTGGACACAGCCCGTAGGCGGCCCCCATGCGGAGATTGTGGCCCTTGAGCGTGCAGGTGACGCCGCCCGTGGTGCGATTATCTACACTACCCTTGAGCCGTGTTGCCATTTCGGCAGGACTCCTCCTTGTACCACCGCGCTTCTGAAGGCAGGTATAGCCGAGGTGCGAACAGCGATCCTCGATCCGGACCCACGAGTGAACGGTGAGGGCATCGCTGAAATGGAGCGGGCCGGCATTAAGGTCTCCCTTGGCCTCTGCGCGGACGATGCAATGCAGGTCATTGAGAGTTACGTGCATCGCACCACCACCGGACTGCCCTTCGTCATAGCCAAGTTCGCCATGAGCCTAGACGGCAAGATAGCTACTTCCAGCGGCGAGTCCCAGTGGATTTCAGGAGAAGAAGCCCGGCGACATGCCCACACCCTGCGTAGAACAGCAGATGCGGTCATGGTCGGCGTAGGCACAGCCCTGGCTGATGACCCGCAGTTGACAGCACGAGATGCCAATAACGCTGCCCTGGAACGACAGCCCCTACGTGTCGTCGTTGACAGCTCCGGCAGGGTCTCTCCTTCCTCCAAGCTGTTCAATAGCCCGGGGAGTGTGCTCGTAGCGACGGCGACGATGGATGAAGGCAGCGAGGCTGCGTTGACCTCGGCGGGTGCGGAGGTCGTTCGACTTCCCGGGGATGATGGGCGAGTCGATATCGGAGCGTTGATGCCGTTCCTCGTGGCGAGAGGCGTGAACTCTGTCATCGTTGAAGGCGGAGGGACATTGCTGGCCTCGCTGATAGAGCAAGGTTTGGTGAGCAAGGTTGAAGCAATCGTAGCGCCTATGCTCATCGGAGGTCGGAACGCTCTAACACCGATAGAGGGCGATGGGTTCAGCAGCCTGAAGGATGCGATGCGACTGAGCAATATAACAGTGGGCCGATTGGGAAATGATATCCATATTGTTGGGTATGTAGAAGCCGGTTCAAAGGACGGAGCATAGTGTTTACAGGGATTGTTGTTGAGAAGGGGAAGCTGCTCAGTTCCATCGATGGCGTTTTCACCATCGAGAGTTGGCTTGCCGTTGAGGGCGGGCAGATAGGCGATAGCATCGCCGTGAACGGTGCATGCTTGACTATCACTGCCCTCAGTGAAGGGCAGTTCTCCGTGGACGTGACTCCGGAGACGTTGCGCCGCACCAGCCTTGGTGACGTGACCTCTGGCTTGCCGGTCAACCTGGAACCGGCGTTGGCATATGGTGGCAAAGTCGGTGGGCACCTCGTCCAGGGCCACGTTGACGCCGTTGGTTCACTGGTGGACGTGACGCCTGAAGACAACAGCTACCTCATCACCATTGAAGCACCCAAAGAGGTCATGCGCTATCTAGTGGAGAAGGGCTTCATCACAGTGGATGGCATCAGCCTGACTGTTGCAGGGCTCAACGATACGCAGTTCACCATAGCAGTGATACCATATACATACGAACACACCACGTTGGGGGAACGTCAGCCAGGCGACAAAGTGAATTTAGAGGCTGACATCCTGGCCAAATATACAGAGAGACTGTTGAAGGAAGGCGTCGGTGACGCTGATTCCAGCTCGACCTAAGAGTATCTGACCGTCCGAAGGAGGACCTAGTGCCTATCAGCACCATAGACGAAGCGATTGAGGACGTCCGGAAGGGCAAGCCAATCATAGTTGTTGACGATGATAGTCGGGAGAACGAAGGCGACCTGGTTATAGCCTCACAGAAGGTAACCCCAGAACTGATCAACTTCATGGCCCTGGAAGCTCGAGGGCTGATTTGCATGCCCATACCCGGCGAGCGGTTGGACCAGCTAAACATCCCGATGATGGTGAACGACAATACCACCAGCCATGGAACAGCTTTCACGGTCTCTGTAGACGTGTTGGCCGGTGCAACCACTGGCATTTCCGCTCAGGATCGATCGGCAACGGTCAAAGCGATGATCGACCCCGCGACAAAGCCAGATGACTTGGGCAGGCCAGGCCACATTTTCCCATTGCGATATGCCAACGGCGGGGTGCTTGTGCGAACCGGCCATACCGAGGCGAGCGTTGACCTTGCTCGAATGGCAGGCTTGTACCCATCCGGTGTCATCTGCGAGATCATGGCACCGGACGGC
>CAUZTE010000204.1:0-3532 GCA_963582565.1 Dehalococcoidia bacterium
TAGAAACGACCCAATACAACGCCAAGCCGCTGGGGAATGAGAAGGAAAAGAACACGAACATCAGCGGCATCATCCACAGCATCATTTGCTGGGTTTGCTGTTGCTTTGGGTCCTGGCTGGGATAGGTCATCATCTTCTGTTGAAGCCACATAGACGCGCCTACCATCAATGGCAGCACGAAGGACTTGTCAGGGGTTGATAGGTCCAACCACAGGAAGCTACTGTTCACCGGCACGGCTGTGTGTACCAGGGGTAGCCAGCTATAGAGCAGTTTGGAGAGGTCTGCCAGGTTCTCTGGGCTTGATGGCAACACCCTGATTAATGCCCAGTACAACCCAATCCAAATGGGCATCTGGATGATCATCGGCCCTAAGCAGCCAATGGGGTTTATGCCGTTCTCTTTGTAGATCCGGAAGGTCTCTGAAGATATCTTCTGTCTATCGTTCTTGAACTTGGCCTGCATTGCTTTCAGTTGAGGTTGAACGAGAGACATGGCCCGTGTTGACTTGATCTGCTTCAACGTCAGCCGCATGGTGAGAAGGCGGATGACTACCGTCAGGGCGATGATGCTCAGTCCGAAGTTCTTGAACAGCAATAGATAGAGAAGAACCAAGCTGTTGCCCAAAGGCCGCATCAGTACTTCTCTAAAGATGTCTCCAATGATATCCAATATTGTTCCTTGCTTAACTACTGATCAGTGTCATAGGTCCAGAGTTCGATGCGTCTCTCGGCGTCCAATGCGTGGACGACTCCGTCATTATCAATGAGGTAGACGCGGTCATCCTGGCTGGCCATGCCCGCACGAACCTGTTCGCCAACGGAGATGGCCCACTCTTCACGTCCATCTATCAAACTGAGTTGGTGAACCTGTTTTGAGTCGGTTGCAACTACCAGTGTGTCTGACAGAATCAGGGGCGATGCCAACACGGGGCCACTCACTTTAGTGGGGCTTGACCAGACTTCCCTTCCCGTGAGGTCGATGGCATAGACAGCGCCTCCAAGGGTGGCTGCGTAAATCGTGGTGCCGTCCGTAACGGGCGAGGCCCAGAACCAGTTGTCCCCGGAGAACTTCCATTTCAGTTCTCCAGTAACTGCATCCAGGGCGTAGATATTCCTATCCAGGGTGCCTACGTAGACGGTATTGCCAAATACCAGCGGGCTTCCCACCACGCCACCGTCGACTTTACGGTTCCAAAGCTCCTCACCGTCTTCTGCGTTTACCGCATACACAGTGTGTTCAAGGGTGCCGAAGTAGAGAATGCCGTTAGCGGCAGTTGCGGCTGACCAGATCTCCCCGTCCGCCTCAAAGTTTCTCCACGCAGTCCTGGGGAGTGCGCGTTCGTCTGCTTCAAGGGCCAGGGCGTAAATAATCCCATCTGTGGTAGTGGCTACCAGAGTGTTCCCCACAAGGGTTGGAGAACCTACCACTTTGCCAGGGGCTTCCGCACCCCAGTTCTGGATGCCGGTTGTCGCGCCTAATGAAATGAGGTTGGCAGCGATGTCATCGTCGCCCTCAGCGTCTTCGTACGTGGCGATAAAAATACTTGGAGCGCTTGAGCCACCGTCAGAAGAATATGCCCCTAGTGCAGGAGCGGCATATACCGCTCCCAACTCATCATCGTCGGTTGAAGGGAATGGGCCCCAGACCCTGGAGGGATTACCGCCGCTATCACTGGAATCCCTGGAGATGTCCAATGCAATCACACGGCCATCGCCAGATACAGCATAGAGGGTGTTATCTTGGATGGTGAGGCCTGCCCAACCGTCCGCGCCGAACCTGTTGAGGCCACAAGCGGCAAGAAGGGGTAGAAGCAATAGCACCAGGATAGGAATCCACTGTGTACGACGCTTCACCTACGCGTGTCCTTTTCCGGGCGCCTAAGGCTGCCCACTAAATACGTCAGAACTAACCGTTACTTGGGGCTGGTAATCGTTTCCGGTACCGGGTCATACCCTTGCCCCCCAACGGGAGTGCATCTACCCAGCCGGCGAACTGCCAACCAAGAACCTTTGAACAACCCGTGGCGTTCAACCGCCTCATATGCATAGTCGGAGCAGGTAGGATAGTAGCGGCACTTGCACCCCAAGATCGGGGAGAGCAACCGTTGGTACCCGCGAATCAGGATCAACCCTAGTCGTTTCACTGTATCCGCCCCTTACTCAGGCGCCGACCTTACCTATCATCTTGGCTCGCTCTAGTAGAGCGAGGAAATCATCTTTCAGGCCCTGGAATGGCACGTTTGCCGCGCTTGGCCTGGCTGAGATTACTACATCGTATCCTGGAAGCACTTCGGCTTTTTGAATAATTGCCCGAAGTCGACGCTTCACTCGATTCCGCACTACTGCGTTCCCCACGGCCTTGCTCACCGCGAAACCTATGCGATAAACCGCCAAGTCGTTGGGGGATGCCCTCAGGGTCAGGTGTTGGGAACCCCACCTACGACCCGCTGCAATTGCAGCATCAAAGTCGGCTTTCCTGGTGAGTCTCAGTTCCCGTGGAAGCATCGTCGTGGTGGGCACCCTCAGCGCCCGTCAACGGGTAGTGAGGTGTACGCCCTGCTTACGCGCTGACGTGCTGGCGACCCTTGAGACGGCGACGCTTCAGAACAAGACGGCCTTCACGGGTACGCATGCGCACTCGGAAGCCGTGGGTGTTCTTTCGATACCGGGTCTTGGGTTGGAATGTCCGTTTAGTATTCTGTCCCACTTGGATATCTCCCTATGATCGCCCACCCATTTGGCGTCTAACGATGGACGCACTAAGGGTGTCTGTTGTTTCGTAATACGGAAAGAGTATAGCACTGGCTTCACGCTGCGTCATCCCGGGCGACCTTTAAAACCTATCTTGCCAACACCAACACGACTACTACGGTGGCCAACCACACGAACACCGTTGCCATGAGAGGCCTATCACTGAGGAACATCTCCTCCGGGGTCTCGCCGGCATTGTGGTGGTACAGCAGGTGCAGGTAGCGGTACAAACCAAAGGCCATTATGGGCACGGTCAACGCCATTGTTCGGTTATCCGGCAGATTGGAGGCTGTGAGCGTGTATACCAGGTAGGTGAAGAACACCCCTACAGACACCAGAACGATGAGGAGGTTCAAGAGGGTGTCAGAGTAGTGTTTTAGCACGTGACGCTGTTGTAATGCCGCACCATCGGAACCCGCCAGCTCACCTCTCCGCTTCCCGAATCCGATGAGCATTGCCCCCAGGCTGGTGACGGCGTAGAGCCATAGGGAGATTGGCACCTGGATAACCACGGCACCACCCACGGCACGGAGGACGTAGCCGGTGCTTAGCACCAGGACGTCAATGACTGCTATCTGTTTCAGCTTCATGGAGTAGGACAGTGTCAGAACCAGGTACACCAGGACAACAACGCCAAACCAGACCTCCAGGAGGAACGACAGCCCGATGCCAACAGCAAACATCCCTGCGGCCATTCCAATGGCTTGTCTAGGCGAGATTTCGCCCGCAGCGATGGGCCTGAATCGCTTGAGAGGGTGGAGGCGGTCCTGGGGGGCATCGA
>CAUZTE010000205.1:0-3526 GCA_963582565.1 Dehalococcoidia bacterium
TTGCCGCAACTACATAGCGCGGCTCGCGCGCGAGTTTTTGCTCGATGTTTACGGTAGCTTAACGCAGGCAACCTGTCGTATTTAGTAACCTCAAGTACTTGGTTCGAGGACAAACCTTAGCTGGGGCAACCACAAGGAAAGATGTCTCTATGGCTGACATTAGCTTAGGTAACCGCCGAGCTCATAGGTCCAGGACACTGTCCTGGTTGACAGCGTTTCTAGCTGGATGCTACGCTCCGTTCAATATCTTATAGCTAAATGCGACGATGGGGAGCATTAGCGAAGTGCCTAGCATCAGCGAGTCGGCGGGCAGTGGGAGGCCGATAGCCCAGGCAGCGTGAACTCGCCCCGGAGCAGTCGCCCTGAACCGAAGTAAGGGCTAACGGTGGCACCGTTACAGCCAGTCAAGTTGTCCCCGCCATCCTGAGCCAATCGAAGGATGTGCGAGGAAAGCAGGGTGGTACCGCGGATTATGTCGAGCAATCCGTCCCTACACGGGGCGGATTTTTTGTTGGGGAGGGAGATTGGATGTGTCAAAGGCGTTGATAGCAATTCCATCCAAAGCGTTCATTTTCAGCGTTTTGCTTTTATCCGTTCTTTGGGGAACCGCATGTGGTTCCTCTCCGTCAGAGGTGACGGAGCCTCGAGCCCAAATAGTGCAGGTAACGGCCCGAGATTCTTCCGTCAATGATGACTACACGGTTTTCGTGGACTGTCACGTCAGGAACGAAGGTGCCAGTGGCCCAGTTGTCGTGACAGCAGAAATAAAGAGAAGTAAGAGCACACCTAAACGGGAAACCGTCTCAATTTCAGGAGACCAAACTCGTGTTGTAAGTTTTTCCTTCCCTGAAGCCGTATTGTTTGAAACCCGTTTGGCGGAATATCAATTCAACTGCAGAATAAAGAGTTAATAGGAAGACAACATGACACAAAACAACATGAACCAACTAAAAGACCTAAGCCCGTTCAACTGGATAAGTGAGACCACAGACGAGGGGCTTCATCCGCAGAGTCCCTGGAGCTACCTGTCTGAGTTCCTTCCGAACCAATTCGCGGCCTACTGCAAGATATACCACACCATCTACGAGGATCTGTCCGTGACCGATAGGTCGATAACCTGGGACGAAGCGGATAGACGTCGGGGCAATACGCAGTCGAAAGACGTCCTCGTTAGCGGCGATCCTGGGGAGACGTTTGAGGGTCGGCGCATCACATGGGAGGACTTGGCTTCGGCATACGGGTTGGAATACCACGCGGAGATGACCCAGGACTCCTTTACGGAGAACTTCCCCAACGGCAGCTGGTTAAAATACCTCATCGCTCCTGCTGAAGGGACGCTGGATGAGGATGAGTGCCCGAGGCTGGTTGAGGTTTTGGAGCCGTTTACTAAAGACCAACCTTGCTGCTTCTTCTATAACTCTCTCGCTCAACGTAGCTCCGGCGATTCTGGAGGGGCACTTTTCACTGGTAATCTTTCTGACGTAGATGCGCTCTCAAGTGAGGAAGATTACTATTTGACGCCTACTTACTGGTGGCCTGACGACAAGAGTTGGACGGTATTCACAGACCCTGACTACGCGTTTACGCTGGTTGGGGGCTCCCAGGAGCTCATCGATGCAATCCTGGCAGACACTGTCCTGGAGGCTGTGGCGGTAGAACTCGCCACCCCCATCACGCCTAACTCGGACCAGATCAACATCAAAGACGACCAGACGGAGACGAAATGACCCAGAACCGCGGACGCAGATCAGAACTTCGATGGGATCCCCAGGCCATCGACAAGAAGTGGCAGACCAAGTGGGCAGAGGACAAGCTCCACCACGTGGACAACGACGATTCTCGCCCCAAGTGGTACGAGCTGACCATGTACCCGTATCCTTCCGGCGATGTCCACATTGGTCACTGGTACGTCTTGGCCCCGTCGGATGCCCACGCTCGCTTCCGCAAGATGCAGGGGTACAACGTGTTGCACCCCATGGGTTTCGACGCCTTTGGCCTGCCTGCAGAGAACGCCGCGATACGTGATGGTGTTCATCCCCAACCGTGGACCATGGCCAACATCGATAAGATGCGCGGCCAACTCCACTCCATGGGCACGATTTACGATTGGGACAGGGAGATCATCTGCTGCCTGCCTGAGTACTACCAGTGGAGCCAGTGGCTCTTCCTTCAGCTGTACAAAGCCGGCCTAGCGTATCGCTCCTTCGCCCCGGCGGTCTGGTGCCCGTCCTGTCAGACGGTGCTGGCCAACGAGCAGGTGGTGGACGGGGAGTGCGAGCGTTGTGGAACCCTCATCACGCGGCGTGAACTCAACCAGTGGTTCCTGCGCATTACCAAGTACGCCGATGAACTCCTTGACGGCTCCGGACTGATTGATTGGCCGGAGAAGATCATGCTCATGCAGCGCAACTGGATTGGCCGCAGCGAGGGCGCGGAGGTCTCTTTCGATATCACGCATCAAGGGCTTGACGAGAAAGACTTGAAAGTCTTCACCACACGTGTCGATACGATCTTCGGCGTGACATTCCTTGTCCTGGCGCCTGAGCACCCGTTGGTGTCGGCCCTGACGTCGCCCGAGCAGCACGACGCCGTTGAGAAATACGTTGCCGAAGCCCGTGCGAAGTCGGACATCGAACGGATGGCCACGGACCGTGAGAAGACCGGCGTCCCCCTGGGCACATACTGCATCAATCCTTCCAACGGCCAACAGGTGCAGCTTTTCACCGCCGACTACGCCGTAGCCTGGTATGCCACCGGAGCGGTCATGGGTGTTCCCGCCCACGATCAGCGCGACTTCGAGTTCGCAGCGAAGTTTGACCTGCCTGTCCAAACGGTCATCGCACCCGAGGGCTCGACAGGTGAAGAAGTGCTTGAAGCGGCGTACACCGAGCCCGGCACGATGGTGAATTCAGGCGACTTCGATGGGATGCCCAATAAACAGGGGCTGGACGTCATCGCCGCCTATCTGGACGCACGAGGTTCTGGCCACAAGACACAGATATACCGCCTTCGCGACTGGCTGGTTTCCCGCCAACGATATTGGGGCACACCAATCCCTATCGTTCATTGCCCTGCATGCGGTCAGGTGCCGGTGCCCGAGGATCAGCTTCCAGTGCTCCTGCCGGAAGACGCCGATTTCCAGCCCACCGGTGAATCGCCGCTGGCCCGCAACGAAGCATTCGTGAATACCACGTGCCCACAATGTGGCAGCACCGACGCCAAGCGCGAAACAGACACCATGGACACGTTCTTCGATTCGTCCTGGTACTTCCTGCGCTACCTGAGCGCCCACGATGCCGAACACGCTTTCGATCCAGAGCAGGTGAAGAAGTGGGCACCGGTAGACCAGTACACCGGCGGCGCGGAGCACGCGGTCATGCACCTGATGTACGCACGGTTCTTCACTAAGGCGCTGCGAGACATCGGCCTGCTATCGTTTGATGAACCCTTCCTGCGACTCTTCAACCAGGGCCACATCATTGCTGATGGCGCAAAGATGAGTAAATCCCGCGGCAACGTCGTCGCG
>CAUZTE010000206.1:0-3515 GCA_963582565.1 Dehalococcoidia bacterium
GCACTGATGATCCGCAGAGGGCAAGGAGCCTAAGGCTTTGGGTCTGCCCTTTGCGTCCTTTTGTAGCCGCAGGTAGCTTAGGTGCAGGATGAATCCTGCGGGTCAATGGCTAGCCCTTGTGGTATAGTTTTGCCACTACCATCTAGGAGAGCATTTGCTATGACCAATACTTCATATCACCTTGGTGCGCGTTCCATCCTGAGCACGCCCGCAGGTGACCGCGTCTACTACAGCCTGCCATACTTGGAAAAAGAGGGGCTGGTCAAGTTAGACAAGCTTCCCTTTTCTATTCGAGTGTTGCTTGAGAACGCACTTCGCAGCGTTGACGGCTATCTAGTAGAGGAGGCAGACGTTGTCGCCGTTGCCAGCTGGACGCCCAAGGCCCCGCCGCAGCGCACCTTCCCCTTTATGCTGGGTAGAGTGCTCATGCAGGACCTGACAGGTATACCCGCCGTGGTTGACCTTGCGGCGATGCGGTCGGCGATGGCACGGATGGGCGGAGACCCGCAGAAAATCAACCCACTGGTGCCCGTAGACCTGGTCATCGACCATTCGGTGCAGGTAGATTACTTCGGCTCGTCCACAGCGCTTCAGCAGAACGTGGAGCGTGAGTTCGAGCGAAACCAGGAGCGATACAGCCTCCTGCGATGGGCTCAGGGCGCTTTCAAGAACTTCCGATTGGTCCCTCCCGGCGCTGGCATTGTCCACCAGGTCAACTTGGAGTACCTGGCAGACGTGGTGACCACCCGTGAGACGGAAGACGGATTGGTGATATTCCCTGATACCGTCATTGGCACAGACTCCCATACCACCATGATCAACGGCCTTGGCGTCCTTGGTTGGGGCGTTGGCGGCATCGAAGCAGAGGCGGTGTTGCTGGGCCAGCCGTACTACATGCAGGTGCCGGAAGTCATCGGCGTCAGGCTGAGTGGTACGCTGCGAGAAGGCGTGACCACAACCGACATGGTGCTCACCCTGACACAGATGCTACGAGCTCGCGGCGTGGTTGAAAAGTTTGTAGAGTACTTCGGCCCCGGGCTGTCCAACATCCCGTTGGCTGACAGGGCCACCGTGGCGAACATGAGCCCGGAATACGGTGCGACCTGCGGCTACTTCCCCATGGATGACATGACGTTAGAGTACCTTCGAGGTACCGGCCGTGACGAGCAGCAGGTCCAGTTGGTGGAGTCCTACGCTAAGGCGCAGGGGTTCTTCCGAACGGACGCCTCGCCCGACCCTGAGTACACGGATGTACTGGAGCTTGATTTGGGCGATGTGGAGTCCTGCCTCTCCGGACCGAAACTCCCGAACGAACGGGTAGCACTCGGCGATATGAAGCGCAGCTTCCGTAGCGCCTTCCCTGATCAGACGGCAAAGGCAGAAGAGAACATTCCGCTCACCGCCGACCTCACCATCAACGGTGAGGCGGAGAAGATCGGACATGGCTCGGTCGTGATTGCGGCCATCACAAGCTGCACCAACACATCGAACCCATCCGTGGTCATTGGCGCTGGACTGCTGGCCCAAAAGGCTGTAGCCAAGGGTTTGAAGAGTAAGGCATGGGTGAAGACGAGCCTGGCCCCCGGTTCTCAGGTGGTGACCGATTACCTGGATGCTGCAGGCCTGACACCATCACTGGAAGCACTGGGTTTCCACACGGTGGGCTACGGCTGCACAAGCTGTATCGGCAACAGCGGCCCGGTGCCGCAGCCTGTAGAAACAGCAACTATGGACAACGACCTAGTGGCCGTGTCCGTACTGAGCGGCAACCGGAACTTTGAAGGACGCATCCACCCTATCGTGAAAGCCAACTACCTGGCGTCGCCTGTGCTTGTGGTGGCCTATGCCATCGCCGGTACCGTGGACATCAACCTTGAGACGGATCCCTTGGGCATCGGCGAGGACGGCCAGCCCGTATACCTGAAGGACGTGTGGCCTTCTCAGAAGGAAGTAGCGGACACCGTAGCGAGTTCCTTGAGCCCGGCAATGTTCAGAGCCCGCTACGACACCATCACCGAGGGTTCTGACGCCTGGAAGGCTGTACCTTCTCCAACGGGTGACTTGTACGAGTGGGATCCCAACTCCACCTACATCCAGGAGGCTCCGTACTTCTTGAACCTGAAGATGGATGTGGATGAGCCTGAGGACATAAAGGCGGCCAAGGTCCTGGCGGTGTTGGGCAACTCTGTCACAACGGATCATATCTCCCCGGCCGGTGCCATCCCGGAAGACAGGCCGGCTGGTCAATATCTCATCAGCAAGGGTGTACCTAAGTCCGAGTTCAACATCTTCGGTTCCCGTCGCGGCAACCATGAAGTGATGGCACGAGGCACCTTCGGTAACATCCGATTGCGCAACGGCCTGACGCCCGACAAAGAAGGCGACTGGTCATTGCACCAGCCCGACAACGAGGTTACCAGCATCTATGACGCCGCCCAGAAGTACATCGCAGAGGGCGTTCCCACCATCATCTTTGCGGGCAAGGAATACGGTTCCGGGAGCTCACGAGACTGGGCGGCCAAGGGCCCGAGCCTGCTAGGTGTGCAAGCTGTGGTGGCTGAGAGCTATGAGCGCATCCATCGCAACAACCTGGTGGGCATGGGTGTCATGCCGTTGCAGTTCAAGCCGGGTGATAGCCTGGAGAGCCTTAGCCTGACCGGCAAGGAGACCTTTGAGATCATTGGTATCTCTGAGGGGATATCACCGGGGCAGAATGTTCAGGTGCAGGCGGTCAAAGAGGACGGCACACGCGTGGCCTTCGATTCCATTCTACGCATAGACAACCAGGTAGAAGTGGACTACTACAAGCAGGGCGGCGTGCTTCACACCGTGTTGAGACGGCTACTCAAAGAGGGATAGGGCCCTCGCGGAAAATGGCAAAAGAAGAAGCCCCCGCTCATTGAGCGGGGGCTTCTTTCAATGTCAGGGATTATGGTCTTAGTGGCCGAGGTTCCGAGGAGCAGTGGCCGTTGCATCTTTGAGGACGTCCATGTCCTTACCCTCAAAGTATTTGTAGTTCACCTGGACAAAGGACTGCTCTTCTGCAGGGACTTGGTCCTCCGCGAATATCGCGTTGACGGGGCAGACCGGCTCACATGCTGCGCAGTCAATACACTCGTCAGGAGCAATGTACATCTGGTTGTCGTCAGCGCTGGTGTAGATGCAGTCCACCGGGCACACATCGATACACGCGCCGTCTTTCAGGTCAACACAAGGCGAGACGATTATATAGGTCATAATCCAAGGGCCCCCTTTTCAAATCAGTCTTCAAATCAGTCTTATTGTCGCCCACAGACGCCCGCGTTGTGCGTGTCCTCATGGGACGCAGGCAACAGTGTAGCGGAGCAGCCGCCAAAGGTCTACAAGGCTTTTACTCGTTGATCATCCGTTTTGCAGTCTTTGTAGCAAGTTTAAGCTCAGCCATGTCCTTGCCTTCAAAGTACTTCACGTTGATTTCCAGGTACTGACGCTCGTCGGCGGGAACCCGGTCTTCCAGGAAAATGGCAGTGACAGGG
>CAUZTE010000207.1:0-3503 GCA_963582565.1 Dehalococcoidia bacterium
ACGCTTCACGGTTGTACCTGGCGCCGTTGCAGACCTCGCAGGGGACAGTGACGTCCGGCAGGAACTGCATCTCAATCTGGATGTATCCGCCACCCTCGCAGGCCTCGCATCGGCCACCCTTCACATTGAAGGAGAAGCGTCCTGCTTTGTAGCCACGGGAACGCGCTTCAGGGAGTTGGGCAAACATCTCTCGCATTGGCGTGAACGCACCGGTGTACGTTGCAGGGTTACTGCGTGGGGTACGACCGATTGGCGACTGGTCTATGTCCACAACCTTGTCGATATGCTCTGTTCCAGAAATCGCCGAGTGCTCACCCGGCTTGTCTTTGGCGCGATAGAACATCTGGGCCAGTTTCTTGTGTAGAACCTCATTCACCAGCGTGCTCTTGCCTGACCCGGAGACGCCGGTCACGACCACAAGCTTGCCAAGCGGGAAGCTGACATCCAGCGTTTTCAGGTTGTTGGCTTTGGCGCCCTTGAGTTTAATGGCATTCCCATTGCCCTTCCTACGCTTTGCGGGAACAGGGATGACCTTTCGGCCCGATAGGTACGCACCGGTCAGTGAAGCTTCGCTGAGGAGAATGTCGTCGAGGGTTCCTTCAGCCACGATGTGCCCACCGTGCTCGCCAGCACCAGGGCCCAGATCGACGATGTAGTCTGCAGCGCGCATCACAGACTCGTCATGTTCGACGAGGAGCACGGTGTTGCCCAGGTCACGCAGTCGTTTGAGCGTGTTTATCAGTCGGTAATCATCGGCAGGGTGCAGTCCGATAGTAGGTTCGTCGCAGACGTACAGCACGCCCATGAGTCCTGACCCAATCTGCGTCGCCAGTCGGATTCGCTGGGCCTCGCCGCCGGATAGGGTGGACGCCGTGCGCTCCAGCGTCAGGTAATCCAACCCAATCTCCATGAGGAAGTGCAGTCGGTTATCGATCTCTTTGAGTATTTGACGTGCAATGAACCGATCCCTATCGTTCAACGCCTTGTCATCAGCGATCAGCTTTGGGTCTTCTTGTTGAACAGTGTTCGCCCACATCATCGCTCGCTCGATGTTGAGAGAGCAAACATCAATGATGTTCTCACCACAGACCAGGACGCCCAACGCCTCGGGTTTGAGCCGTCTTCCTTCGCACCGTGGGCATGACTGCTGCGCCATGTAACGCTGGATGTCAGACCGAACATGGTCGGACTCCGTGTCTTTGTAGCGGCGCATGAGGTTCGGGATAATGCCCTCATAGCTGGATTCCCAGGAGAATTCTCGATGTCGGTGGCGACGAGAGCGATGGCGCATGGTGAATTTGTGGTCGGGGTCACCGTACAACACAAGTTCCAAGACCTCTTTGGATAGCTCCTTAACCGGGGTCTTGGTAGAGAACCCGTGGGCCTCTGCAAGCGAGTTCAGCATGCTGGCGTACCAGGGCCCTGCCATTCCAACGCGCGTCCATGGGGCTATCGCCCCTTCTGACAGTGAGATGTCACGGTTGGGGATAACCAACTCGGGGTCTACCACCAGCTTGAATCCCAGCCCGGTACACTCAGGGCAAGCACCGTGGGGATTGTTGAAGCTGAATGTCCGCGGTTCAATCTCGCCAAGGCTGATCGTACAATATGGGCAGGAGAACTGTTCAGAGAAGACGATCTCCTTGTTCTTGTTGACGGGTTTCTTCTTGCGGCCTCTTGCTGTGGACGGCGCTTCAGCTACCGCAACACTGCCATCGGACGAGGTCGAATCGTCGAGAATCGAGACCGTGACCATGCCCTCTGCCAGCCGCATTGCCGTTTCCAGCGACTCGTGGACACGACTCTGCTCCAACTCATCATTGATGACCAGTCGATCAACCACCACCTGGATGTTGTGTCTGTACTTCTTATCCAGATTAAAAGTCTCAGAGAGGTCATGTATCTCACCATCAACCTGAACCCGGACAAAGCCCTTCCTCTTGGCATCCTCAAAGACGTCCTTGTACTCGCCCTTGCGGTCACGAACCACCGGGGCCATCAGCATGATTCGACTGCCCTGCTCCAGGTCAAACACTGCGTCCGCTATCTGTTGGACGGACTGCCTCTCCACTGCGCGTCCACACTCCGGGCAGTGAGGCTTACCCACTCGTGCGAAGAGCAAGCGCATGTAGTCATAAATCTCGGTGACCGTCCCTACTGTGGAGCGAGGGTTGTGGGACACGCCCTTTTGATCGATGGCGATGGCAGGCGAAAGGCCCTCGATGTAATCAACATCAGGCTTCTCCATACGTCCGAGGAATTGGCGTGCGTACGCGGATAGCGATTCCACATAGCGACGCTGCCCTTCCGCATAGATGGTATCGAAAGCCAGGGAGCTTTTGCCGGAGCCAGAAACGCCAGTCACTACGACAAGCTTGTTGCGGGGAATCCTCACATCCACGTTCTTGAGGTTGTGCTCCCGTGCGCCCTTAACAATGATATGTTCCAGTGTCATTGGTCCCTCGTATCCAAATACATAGGTAGAAACCCATAGATGGTGTTGCCGTATTGTATCACTGCAAATACATTCTACGAGGCAATCTGTTCTCAGTTTCCATGAGATTCATTAAGTATGAGTCGCCTTCCTGTATAATACCGCAATCATCCGGATACCAGCTGAGGAGAATCAACCTGTTCAAACGCATCCTGCCCCCCCTGGACGGCTCTGCCGTAGCAGAAGGCCTCTTGCCGTACGTCCGAACGCTTTCCAAAGCTTTGGGCGCACGAGCAGACCTGCTCAGAACGTTCCAAAACCCTGCCCATGAACTGATGATTGGCGATGAGACCGGCATGTCTACGCTGGCGCTCTCCTTGGACGGTGTTGTGGAAGCCCTTCACAAGCAGGCAGACGAGTATGTGCAAGGTGTGGCCAAGGATTTGGAGTCAGGCGGCGTCAAAACAGCCACTGACGTGCGTTCCGGCCCTGCCGCCGAGCACATTGTGAACGAGGCCGAACCCGCAAGCGAGACCCTCATCGCGATGTCCACCCACGGTCGAACGGGTGTCACTCGGTTGCTTATGGGAAGCGTCACAGACCGGGTGGTTCAAACCGCCAAGGCTCCCGTACTTGTTGTACGCCCCGACTCTGATTCTGCCGATGCAGGGAAGGCGGCAGCCATCAAGACGATCATCGTTCCTTTAGATGGTTCCGATCTAGCCGAATCCGTGATACCAATTGTGGTTGACCTGGCCAAGGCTCTCTCGGCCGAGGTTCTTTTGGCCAGAGCAGTGAGCGTACCTTCCACGTTCTATTCATCCGCCGACTACTCAGCCCCAATGAACATCGATTTCCTAGGTGAGATGGAGGACGAGGCCGCAGCATACCTGAACAAGACTGCCGATTCATTGACACAGAGCGGCGTAGCATCGGTGAAGACTGCAGTGCTACGAGGCGGCGCAACTGGTGAGATAGAGAATCTTTCTCAGAACACCCCTGACAGCATGATCGTCATATCCACTCACGGTCGGACGGGTGTTGGCCGTGCTGTGTTGGGTAGCGTAGC
>CAUZTE010000208.1:0-3484 GCA_963582565.1 Dehalococcoidia bacterium
AAGGAAGTCTCTTTGAAGACGTCCGTCAGAGGGACCAACTCAAAGTTGCCATGGCGCAGATGGAGGAGCGGTTGGGCACACGCCCGCCGGTGTACGTAGTGAGGGAGGTGGAACCATGGTCGAGAATCCCAGAGCGGAGACACGCGCTGATCCCCTTCGCCCCGTAAACCAGCCAGTCCCTATCGAGATGGATGACAACGACCCAGTACGTCTGCGCGTCAAAGGAAGATGGCTAGTCGTCAGTGCGTGGCGAGACAGGTGGCGTATCGACGATGAGTGGTGGCGTGGCGAGGAGATTAGCCGCATGTACTTCAAGGTGCTGCTGGAGGATGGCCGGGAAGTCACGATCTTCCGCGACCTGGTAAAATGTGGATGGTGTTTACAGACCTATGATTGAGTACGCTGAGCTCCATTGTCACAGCAACCACTCCTTCCAGGAGGGGGCGTCTTCCATTGAGGAACTGCTGGTCCGTGCCAAGGAGCTTGGATACCCAGCCCTGGCGTTGACGGATCACGACAACCTCTGCGGGGCGATGGAGTTCGCTGGGGCTGCTCGAAGTTTGGACATCCAACCCATCATCGGTTGCGAGGTCACGATTCAGGGCGGTGCTCATCTGACCCTGCTAGCAGCGACCCGTGACGGTTACGCCAACCTGTGTCGGCTGGTGACGGCCGCCTACGTCTTCGGTGAGCGCAAAGACCCGCAACTCGACCCGGCTTTGCTAGCAGACCACGCTGAGGGCCTGGTGTTGCTTACCGGCTGCGCACAGGGAGAAGTGCCTACTCTCGTGGATCAGGGGCGACTCGAAGCAGCGCGAAAGCGACTCACAGAGTACAGAGAGTGGTTCGGCGCAGAGAACGTCTATCTGGAGCTCCAGCAGAACCTGGTCCATGCCGACACGGCCCGCATCAAAGCCTTAGTCGGCTTGGGCAGGGATCTAGGCCTGAGGACAGTCGCCACCAACAACGTCCATTACCACGTGAGGGAGCGTCACCGCCTCCAGGACTGCCTGGTAGCCATCAAACACAACAAGAGCCTGGAGGAGACCCACCGAGAACGACGACCTAACAGCGAGTTCTATTTGAAGTCAGCAGAGGAGATGGCCAACCTTTTCGCCGAGATTCCGGAGGCAATCGACAACACCCTTCGCATCGCCGAGCAATGCTCCTTCGACCTATCCCGAGACCTTGGCTACAGCTTTCCCGACTACCCCGTCCCGGAAGGCCAAACACAGGAAACGTACCTGGAAGAGCTGTGCAACCAGGCTTCGGTACGTCGCTACGGGGCGGTGACACCACAAGTCGCAGAGCGGCTCGCTCAGGAATTCCGGCTGATCAGGAAGCACAACCTGGCCGGATTCATGCTCCTGTACCACGAGATCATTCAACTGGGCCGCGAGGTGATGATGGACCTGGGCCTTGTGGATAGGGAGGTGCCGATAGAAGAAGCGCCGCCTGGCAGAGGACGCGGCTCCAGCGTCTCCATGCTGGTGGGGTACCTCATCGGTCTGAGCCACATCGACCCGCTGCAATACGGCCTGTCGCTGGAGCGGTTCCTACCAGAAGACTCGTTGGCGAAGGTGCCGGACATCGATCTGGACTTCCCTCGCAATATCCGCGAGGAGTTGATTCTGCGGGTCCACAAGAAATACGGATGGGACAGGGCAGCGCTGACAGGGATGCTGGTCACCTACCAGAGCAAAGGAGCCATCCGTGACCTGGGCAAGGCGCTGGGGCTGCCATCGGACCAGATCGATAGATTCGCCAAGCGCGTGGAGACTCACAGCGCCAGAAAGTTACGCCATGAGATGGAAGACCTGCCAGAGCTTAAAGGCCTCTCAGATGCTCCCGGCTGGCGTGACTTGTTGGATTTGGCGTACGAGTTGGACGGGTTTCCTCGAGGGCTCGCGCAACACCCGGGCGGCATGATTATCAGCTCCTCGCCCCTCATCGATATGGTACCCGTTCAGCCCAGCGCTATGGAGGGTCGGTACATCTGCCAGTGGGACAAGAATGCCGTAGAGGATGCGGGGTTTGTGAAGATCGACTTCCTTGCCCTTGGCGCACTGTCACAGATGCAGGATGCGACGAGGGAGATTGAGCAGCGCACAGGGGAGGCAATAGACCTCACCCGCATCGACTTTGAGGACCCAGAGGTCTACGCCATGCTCCACAGAGCAGACACCATCGGCATTTTTCAGGTGGAGTCGGCAGCGCAGATACAGACCATCCCGCGCATCAAGCCCTTAAACCTAACGGACATGGCCCGTGAAGTCGCAGCAGTACGGCCCGGGGTGGGTGCCAACGACGGCGTTCGCCACTACATCCGTCGACGCACCGGCGAGGAACCAGTTGCCTTCGACCATGACCTTGAGAAACGGGCGTTGGAACGGACGCTGGGTATCATCCTGTTTCAGGACCAGGTGAACCAACTCGCCATCGACGTGGGAGGCCTCAGCCCCAGCGACGCTGACCAACTTCGCCGAGCCTATGGTCGCCGAAACAACCAGGGTCTGCTTGACCACTACTGGGAGCTGTTCAGAGACGGCTCAGCAGAGAAGGGTGTAGTCGAGGAGACCGCACGGCGCATCTTCAGCAAGTTCAACGGCGGCTATATGTTTCCGGAGTCCCATGCCTTCGCCTTCGGCGTGACGGCCTATCAAATGTCCTGGCTGAAGCGCTACTACCCCCTGGAGTTCTACCTTGGCCTCTTGAATCAGCAGCCGATGGGATTCTACTCGCCTGAGACGTTGAAAGAGGATGCGCGACGGCACGGCATCCAAGTCCTTAACCCTGACGTGAACCTGAGCAGAGACCAATGCACCATTGAGGAAGATTCCATCCGCCTAGGGTTCGGGTACGTTCGGGATGTCGGACAGAAGGCTGGCAAACGGATTGTTGATGTACGCGAGCGTGTCGCTCCGTTCCCTGGCCTGGCAGACTTCATGGAGCGCACAGGCTTGTTGCAGGGCGAGTTGGTGTCGCTGGCAGATGCAGGGGCTCTGGACGCCTTCAACCCGGATCGCAGAACGATGAAGTGGGAGATCGGCTTGCGCTACCATCCCGTAGGCAAACAGATGGGTTTAGGAATTGCGATAGACCAAGACACGACGCTGTTGCCGAAGCTTCATGCAGGTGAGGTCATGGAAGGAGAGTACCGGTCATTGGGCATGTATCCCAGTGGTCACGTCATGGCCCACCTGCGTCCGGGGCTACCAGGGGTACTGACCAGTCAAGATCTGAGTGGGCTGGTAGACGGTCAGGAAGTAGTAGTAGCTGGCCTTGTAGTCCGTCGCCAGCGGCCATCGGGCAAGACAGTTTTTATCACCCTGGAGGACGAGTTCGGCCACATTCCGATGATGATCTGGGAGCGGGAGTATCAGCGGCTTCGCCACCAACTAGCAAACCCTCTGCTGAAGGTGCGGGGCACCGTATCGCGACAGGAGGGGACGCTGAACATCCTGATAGCGCACGTGGACGTACT
>CAUZTE010000209.1:0-3455 GCA_963582565.1 Dehalococcoidia bacterium
TGAGGAAGGTCTTTATACCTACCTGGATTTCTGGAAAGACATGAAGGCCAACGATGTGCTGGTGAAGGACGGCTGGAGCGACGCCTATTACGGCGACTTCACCATGTACGGGGGGGATAGGCCTCTGGTAGTCAGCTACGCCACAAGCCCGGCCGCAGAGTTCTTCTTTGCTGACCCCGCGGTTTCTGAGCCACCCACGGGCAATATTTTGATAGACAAAGCTACCTTCCTTCAGATTGAAGGCATCGGCATCTTGAAGGGCGCAGACAGTCCGAATCTGGCAAGGAAGTTCATAGATTTCGCTCTGGAAATACGGTTCCAGGAGGATTTCCCGGACAAGATGTTCGTGTATCCCGTGAATCCTGACGCAGAAACGCCTGACTTCTTCAAGTTCGCTGAAGTCCCCGCCCAGCCGGCAGGCCTCACTGCTGAAGAGATTGGCGAGAAGCGTGAGGAGTGGATTGAGGCATGGACGGCGGTAGTTCTGCGGTAGCGTTCCGCCGCGTTCGTTTTCGGTTTGATTTGTCTGTGTTGACCGGGTACTCAGCCGCTCATGAGAGTGAGAGGTGGATTGGGCCCGGTCACCAACGGAGCGAGGATTGATGACCGCGCGTCGACTAATTATTTTCGGGCCCTTGGCCTACCTGGCTATCTTCTTTCTGTACCCTCTAGGGGCGATATTTGAACGGAGTTTTGAGGGTAGCCGTACTGACCTAGGCCCGATTACCGAACTGCTTGTAGCGGCAGCGGTACTGCTGATTGCCTATCTGTCCGCCTATCGTAAATCACCTGACAAGACGCTGTCACAAACACTATCGACTGCCTGGTTCCTCGTTCCTGTCATTGCCACGACGATAGTGTTGCTGGTTCTGCGCATCGGTGTCATCAGCGTAGACCCATTCACCAAGTTGCTTGGAGATTCCTACTACCTGGGGCGGATATGGTTCACCGTCTGGCAAGCAACCGTCTCAACAATGCTTACCGTGGCTATCGGTCTGCCGGTAGCCTACCTCTTCGCCAAGCATGATTTCCCCGGCAAGAGTGTGCTGAAAGCCGTGAGCACTGTGCCATTCATCATGCCGACCATCGTAGTGGCTATGGGCTTCATTGCACTGCTCGGCCCCCAGGGTCTGGTGAACTCGGCGTTGATGGACGTGTTCGGGCTTGAAACTCCGCCAATCCGCATCACCAATACCCTGCTAATCATCTTTTTGGCTCATGCTTTCTACAACTACTCCATCGTCGTACGCATCGTGTCTACGTTTTGGGCCAACCTGAACCCTCGCCTGGAAGAATCGGCGGCGATGTTGGGCGCCGGACGGTTCAATACCTTCAGGCATGTCACGCTACCTCTGTTGCTCCCGGCAATCGTCTCCTCGGCGGTGCTGGCCTTCGCTTTTGCGTTCACGTCGTTCGGTGTTGTCCTTGTCCTTGGCGGGTCGCAATTCGCGACGCTGGAGGTTGCGACGTACGAACTCACGGCCAAGCTGTTCAGGCTTGAGCTTGCCGGCGCGCTGGCCATCATCCAGATGGTGTTCACGTACGCGTTCCTTCTGATCTACACCAAGTTTCAGGCGGGAGCGGCTGTTCGAGTGGACCTAGTGCCTCATGAGGTGACATCCAAGGGCCGACGGAGAACCAGCCAGACTGTGTTGCTTATTGCAATCATTGTGGGAATCTTGGCGATGCTCTCGCCGCTGTGGGCATTGCTTGAGCGAGCGTTGTCATCGGGCGATGGGTACTCATTCACCCACTTCACAAGCTTGTTCTCCAACCAATCAGGTTCGTACTTCTATCGCTCGCCCATCACCACCATCTGGAACTCGGTGCGGTTCGCAACCGCTACCATGGTCATATCGCTGGTGGTGGGGACTATCGTGGCCTACTTCCTTGCGCGGCCGCGACGACGCGGAGCAGGGGTGCTAGATGCATTGTTCATGCTGTCGCTGGGTGTGTCTGCCGTCATTATGGGCTTCGGCTTCTTGATGGCGTTCAACAAAGACCCACTTGACCTTCGGGCTTCATGGCTCATCCTGGTAATCGCCCATTCGTTGATTGCCTACCCGTTCGTTATCCGCAGCGTCCTGCCCGCCCTGCGAGGAATGCCTGTACAGCTACGAGAGGCTGCGGCCGTCCTGGGGGCGTCGCCGGTGAAGACCTTCTTCCACATCGACCTGCCGATACTGTCGCGGGCGCTGCTGGTGGGCGCTACATTTGCGTTTGCGGTATCGATGGGCGAGTTCGGCGCGTCGCTCTTGTTAGTGAGACCCGAGTTCACCACCATGCCCATCGCGATATTCCGATTGCTATCACAGCCAGGCGCAGCCAATATAGGACAGGCGTTGGCGATGAGTAGCATCCTGATGGTGATTGTTGCCATGGGTTTCATTGCCATAGAGCGGTTCCGTTATAAAGACATGGGTGGATTCTGATGCCAATCCTCGAAGTCTCGAACATATCCAAGTCGTTCAGCGATGGCTATGCCGTCGAGGGAGTGTCGCTGACTGCCGATAGCGGTGAGATCGTGGGCCTTCTGGGGCCAAGCGGTTGCGGCAAGACTACGCTGTTGCGACTTGTCGCCGGGCTTGAACAGCCGAACAGCGGAACAATCTCATTTGATGGAGTGCCACTGAACGGCCTGGCACCAAAGGATCGGGGCTTCGGCTTGATGTTTCAGGACCTTGCGCTGTTTCCCCACATGGACGTGGTGGGGAACGTATCGTTCGGCCTCCGTATGCAGAAACTGCCCAAAGATGAAGTGCGTGCCCGCGTGGACGAGCTTCTGGCGTTGGTGGACCTAGCGGGGTACGGACATCGGAAGATGCATGAGCTATCGGGAGGTGAGCGGCAACGAGTCGCACTGGCGCGTTCGTTGGCACCGGAACCCAAACTCCTGATGTTTGACGAGCCTTTCGGGTCTCTGGACCGGGTGCTGAGAGAGTCACTGCAAATGGAGGTTCGTTCAATCCTCAAGAAAATCGGCATGACATCCATCTACGTGACCCACGATAGGGATGAGGCCTTTGCGATGGCTGACTCTATCGTCATCATGGATAAGGGATCTGTCGTCCAGGCAGGCACGGCGCAAGAACTCTTCAAGTCGCCCAAAAGCGAGCTAGTGGCACGATCATTGGGTCTGAAGAACGTGATGCTGGGCACCGTGTCAGCAATAGGGGAGGTGACTACAACCATTGGGGTGCTCCACGTTGGTGGGGCTGAACTCTCTATCGCAGTGGGTAGCAGCGTTCTCGTACTCATTGATGACAGGACAATTTCCGTTGCGGATGGGACTGGAGCTGGCTCACCCCCGGATGGAGCGTTTACGGGCCTGGTTGAGAGTGTGAACTTCCATGGAGGCGAATCCGACCTCATGGTTCGGGTAGCCGAAGGGCTGATAGCTTGCTCTATACGTCCGGAGGATGCCGGGGCGCAGTTTGGCGCGGGAGATACTATGT
>CAUZTE010000210.1:0-3451 GCA_963582565.1 Dehalococcoidia bacterium
GAAGGCGCTGAGGCCGTAGATTATGCCAAAGTTCAACACCTTGGCGATGCGTCGCATGTCCGGCGTTACCTGGTCAAGCTCAACACCGTAGACCTGTGAAGCCGTGGCGGCATGGATATCCTGATCGCTGCGGAAGGCTTCCAGCAGCCCAGGGTCTTCCGACAGGTGGGCCAGCACTCGAAGCTCGATCTGCGAGTAGTCGGCCGCCAGGAGTAGCCAACCCTCCTCGCTCGGATGGAAGGCCACGCGTATCTGCCTGCCAAGGTCCGTGCGTATCGGGATGTTCTGGAGGTTGGGGTCGTTTGACGAGAATCGACCCGTCACAGAACCTGCCTGATTGTACGTGGTGTGCAGCTTCCCTGTTCGTGGGTTCACCAGCGTCGGCAGCGCGTCTACGTACGTCGACTTGAGCTTGCTGAGCTGCCTGTACTCCAACACCAAATCCACCAGGGGATGCGCACCGCTCAGGGATTCCAGGGCAGAGGCATCGGTTGAGTAGCCGCCCGTCTTTGTCTTCTTCGGCTTACCTATCCCTGCCATCTCACCCAACTTCAACTCATCAAAAAGCACCTCGCCCAGTTGCTTGGGAGAGGCGAGGTTGAAGGTGTGGCCAAGGGAATCGTACGATTCCTGCTCGAGTGTGCCTATCCGCTCGCCCAGGGAGACAGCCATCGTTCCCATGAGGTCTACGTCCAGCGCGATACCCGTAATTTGCATCTGCACGATGATGGGGGTCAGCAGCACTTCCACCTTGGTGAACAGCTCTAACAGGCCTTCGGTCTCAAGTCGCTCCTCAAGCATGCCCCAGAGCCTGAACGTCATATCGGCGTCCGCGCTGGCGTAGGGGGAGACTTGCTCAATAGAAACCTGATCCATGGTGGTCATCTTGCGTCCGGTACCGATGAGGTCTGCGATGGGCGTCATCTCGATGCCCATGAGGTCTAACGTCATGTTCTTCAGGCCGATGGCCTTATGCCCCAGCAGGTGGGCGGCAAGCATCGTATCAAAGGCAAAACCTTGTATGGTCATGCCGTTCGTGCCCAGCATGGTAAGGTCATAGTTGGCGTTATGCGCAGCCTTGGGGACGTTGGGGTCTTCCAGCACTGGCCGCAGTTTTCCCAGCACCTGTTCCCAGGCCAACTGTGTGCCCTCCGCGTGGCCCACGGGTACATACCAGGCCTTGCCCTTCTCTGTGGAGAATGACAGCCCGACCAAGCCAGAGCGCATGGGTTGAACGCCCTTCACATCCTCACCTATCGGCATGGTCTCCGTATCGAAGGCAAAGCCTTTGGACGAAGCGAGTTCTTTGACCAACGCATCCAACGCCTTGGCATCGCTGACGGTCTTGTAGTTGGTGTCCACTGCGTCGCCTGCAGGGGCCGGCATCAAGCTAGGTTGGAGCGCAGTATCTTGCTCGGTGCCATCGTTGGCACCCGGAGGAATCTTGGTGATAGTGCTGAAGAACTCCAGATCCTTGAGTACCTCAACAACCTCTGAGCGGTCGTACTGTCCCCACTTGCTGTTGTCCATGCTCAACTCAACAGGCGCATCCCGCACGATGGTCACCAGAGTGAGGCCTTTGAATACCCTCTCACGATGTTCCTCAAAGAGTGCTTGCTGCTTGGCGGGTAGCTCATCCAAATGGTCGTAAATACCCTGGACGCTATCGTATTGAAGAAGGAGTTTGATGGCCGTCTTCGGCCCTACGCTCGGGATGCCAGGAATGTTATCGGACGTATCTCCGCACAACGCTTTCAGGTCGATGACCTGTCTTGGAGTGATTCCACCGTAACGCTCGCCGACCTCTGGTTCGCCGTATAGGGTCTGTTTCTGCGTCGAGTACTGTAACAGCACATGCACGTGGGGCCCGACCAGCTGAAGCGTATCTGTGTCTCCCGTGATGATGACCGTGTCCACTTCTTTGTCGCGAGCTTGGATTGACAACGTGCCGAGCAGGTCGTCTGCTTCATACTTCGACAACTCAAAGATAGGGACGTGGAACGCCTCGAGCAGTCGACGGATGTGGGGGAACTGGCCTCTCAGCTCATCGGACATGCTGGGTCGCTGAGCTTTGTACTCGTCGAACATATCGTGCCGAAACGTCGGCCCCGGCATGTCGAAAGTCAAAATTAAGTGAGTGGGCTTCAGGGTATCGATCGCCTTGAGGAGCATCTGTGTGAACCCGTAGACGCCTCTGACTTCTTCGCCGGTACGTCTCAGGGTTAAGGGGTTCTGGATGGCGTGGAAGGCCCGGTGGACCATGGCGTGGCCATCAAGGAGCACCAGAAGTGGTGTCTCTTCTACTGGCAGTTTCCCTTGCTGAACATCGGATGCTATATCTGTCATGCCGTCCCCCACCTGTGGTTTAGGCCAGGGCGATGCCCTGGACCCACGTTCCTGCGGTTACCTAAGGTGAGGTTATCAGAACATGGCCACAGTCTTCAACCAGGGCTCAACCCTGGACTGGCATGTGCTGGGAACTAAAGCCCGGGCGGAAGGCGGGGCTATTTGCCCATGGTGTCGTAGGCCCAGGTCAACAGCGAGTCCGTCTCGTCCCAACCGATGCACGCATCTGTGATGGAAACGCCGTATTCCAGCTTAGAAGTATCACCGCTGAGCGCCTGTTTACCGGGGTTTAAGTGGCTTTCCATCATGCAGCCAATCATGTTCGTGGTGCCTGCTGCACGCTGCTCAACCGCGTCGCGGAAGGCAATGGCCTGCTTGGCATAGTCCTTATCGGAGTTGCCGTGGCTGCAGTCGACCAGGATCTGCGGTCTGGCATCAGCCTTTTCCAAACGCGCAGCAGCCAATGCGATGGCCTCAGCACTGAAGTTGGAGCCCGTGTTGCCGCCGCGTAGAACAAGGTGCCCCAGGGGGTTGCCCTTGGTCTGTACGATGCAGGTTTGTCCAGAATGATCGATGCCAAGGAATGCGTGAGGCGACCGCGCTGACACCATGGCGTCCACAGCGGGTTGGACGGCACCGTCAGTGCTGTTCTTGAACCCCACGGGCATGCTCAGGCCGCTGGCCATCTGTCGATGCGTCTGGCTCTCTATGGTACGTGCCCCGATGGCCGCCCACGTCACCAGGTCCGCAAGATACTGCGGCACGATGGGGTCAAGGAACTCCGTGGCCGCATAGACGCCCATATCACCAAGTCTGGTGAGCAGCGCCCGCGCTCGTGACAGCCCGGAACCAATATCGAATGTGTCGTCGAGGTTGGGGTCGTAGACGAAACCCTTCCAACCAACGGTGGTACGAGGCTTCTCAAAGTACACGCGCATGACCACCATGATCCGGCCACTCACCTTGGCGGAGAGTGCGGCTAACCGTTCAGCGTATTCCAGCGCCGCAGTCTCATCATGGATGGAGCATGGGCCAACGATCATGAGCAACCTTGGGTCCGTGCCGTCCATGATGGCTTTGACCTGAGCGCGACCATGCACCACGT
>CAUZTE010000211.1:0-3444 GCA_963582565.1 Dehalococcoidia bacterium
GCAGAGGGCGACTACGCAGTCCTGACAGACATCCAGGGCATTGAGGACCACCTGGGAGACATGGACTTCAAGGTGGCCGGTACTGCAGAGGGCATCACCGCCCTGCAGATGGACATTAAGATCAAGGGCATTACGCCCGCGATCATGCGAGAGGCCATGGCCCAGGCAAAGGAAGCCCGTCTGTTCATCCTGGACAAGATCCTCTCCACCATTTCAACGCATCGCGAAAACATGAGCCCGTTCGCACCACGGATGATCAAGATCAATATCCCTGTGGACAAGATCGGCGCAATCATCGGACCTGGCGGCAAGACCATCAGGGCAATCATCGCGGAGACCAAGGCGACCATCGACGTACAGGACGATGGGACGGTCTTCATCGGTTCCCCCAACGAGGATTCGCTGGCTTCCGCCCGCAGTAAGATTGAGGGCCTGACCAAGGAAGCAGAGGTCGGCACTATCTTCAAGGGCAAGGTTGTCCGCAGCACCAACTTCGGTGCCTTCGTGGAGATCCTGCCTGGCAAGGACGGTCTGGTCCGACTCGGCGAGCTGGCTGACCAGCCGGTACAGCGAGTCGAGGATGCCGTTAACGTCGGCGACGAAGTCTCAGTCATGGTTATAGAAGTAGACCGGCTAGGCCGCATCAACCTCTCTCGCCGAGCGGTTCTCGCAGGCATGACGCCTGAAGAGGCACTGGCAACAGCGCCACCCAGCGGCGATGGTGGTGATAGGGGCGCAAGGCCCAACTTCGGCGATAGGCGCCCGAACTTCCAGCGTGGCCCGGGCGGCCCTCCCCCACGTCGCAATTAGGTAAGGAATAATGACTGGACAACCTAGCGGAAGTCCGCAGCGGGTTTTGATACACGGGGTCTCCGGTCGAATGGGCCGGGAGACCCTGGCAGCTGTTCACGGCGCTCCTGACATGGACGCCGTGGGCGGTGTACGCCTGAATTCTAAGACCAACACCTTTTCCCTCCCCGACGGTACAGGACCGATTCCCCTCTACGTTGACGCAGCTACCGCTATCGCGGCATGTTCTCCCCAAGTGATGGTCGACTTCTCCGTTGCAGATGTGTCCGCCACAGCCATGAAGGCTGCCGTTAGCCAGGGTGTCCACGTGGTCTCAGGCACCACGGGCATATCCGATGCCAACCTCCAGGAGATAGATCGACTGGCCAAGGAACACAACGTCGGCGTACTGCTGGCCCCCAACTTCGCAATCGGCGCGGTACTGCTGGTACACCTGGCAAGCACCCTCGGACGGTTCTTCGACTACGCAGAGATTATCGAAGCCCACCACGAAGCGAAGCTGGATGCGCCATCGGGAACATCCATAGCCATCGCCAAGGCCCTGGCGAGCGGTCGCAATGAACCCTTCAATCGCCCTATGCCGGAGAAGGAGCTTCTCCCCAACAGCAGGGGCGCGGAACAGGACGGTGTCTCCATCCACGCCATACGCATGCAGGGGCGCGTTGCCCACCAGGAACTTATCCTTGGGACATTGGGCCAGACCCTCTCTCTCCGCCATGACACCACAGGCCGTGATTGTTACATGCCGGGCGTTCTCACTGCCGTACGGCAGGTGGTACAATGCAAAGGCCTTGTGGTAGGGCTGGAGAAGCTGCTGGAACTGTAGTCCCCCGGGCCTCGTTTCCTACACAGCATCCCCAACGATTCACTTAGGAATGTAACTATGTCTGGAGCAAACATCGCCATAGTTGGCGCCACCGGAGCCGTAGGGCAGGTGGTGCTCAGCATCTTAGAAGAACGGAACTTCCCCGTGGGCGACCTCCGACTGCTTGCCAGCAAACGCTCGGCAGGCAACAAGGTATCTGTCATGGGCAGTGAGTTCACCGTGGGCGAGGCGACGCCCGACTCTTTCGAGGGCATGGACATCGTGTTCTTCGCCGCGGGGGGCAGCACCAGCCAGACTCTGGCACCGGAGGCCGCAAAGCGCGGCGCGATAGTGGTGGACAAGTCCTCCGCATGGCGCATGGACCCAACGGTGCCCCTGGTTATCCCTGAGATCAACCCCGGCGATATTCGAGAGCACCAGGGCATCATATCCAGCCCTAACTGCTCCACCATCGTTATGTTAATGGCCCTTGCGCCTCTGCATCGAGCAAACCCGATTCAGCGTGTCATCGTCGACACGTATCAGTCGGCATCGGGCGCGGGCGCTCAGGCCGTTGTAGAGCTCATGCAGCAGACACGCGATGTGCTTGATAAGAAGTCCCCGACCCACTCAACGTTCCCGGCAACGTTGGCATTCAACGCCATTCCCCACGTTGAGGACTTCGGAGAGGGCGACTACACAACCGAAGAAATCAAGATGGAGAACGAGACACGAAAGATCATGCATCTGCCGGACCTACCGGTCTCCGCAACGTGCGTACGCGTGCCCGTCCCTATCTCCCATAGCGAGGCTGTCCACATAGAGTTCGCAAACTACATGTCGCCGGAAGAGGCGCGTGACGTGCTATCGGAGTTTCCGGGTGTGCGCGTGATTGATGACGCCGCCACCAAGAGCTATCCACTGGCCGATTACGCAACAGGCAAGGACGAAATCTTTGTCGGTCGTATCCGTCGGGACAAGGCATTTCACAACGGGCTCTCCATCTGGACGGTTGGCGACAACCTCCGGAAGGGCGCAGCCCTCAACGCGGTTCAAATTGCTGAGTCATTGATTGAGCAAGGGCTGATTCGCTCCAACGGCAACGGGAGGTAGGGTATGGCAGAGAATATAGGACGACTCCTCACCGCAATGGTCACTCCCTTTGATGCCGATGGGAAGGTGGACTACCCCCAGGCGCGTCGTTTGGCCCTGGCCCTGGTGGCCTCGGGAAGCGATGGCGTTGTGGTGGCAGGCACCACCGGTGAATCGCCTAGCCTGACCCGCGATGAACAGACGCGACTCTACGCAGAGATTAAAGAGGCCCTGGATGGCAAAGGTGACGTGGTGGCAGGGACGGGGAGCAACAGTACCGCGGAGGCTATCGAGTACACCCAGGATGCAACAAAGACCGGGGCGGACGCAGTCCTCTCCGTAGTGCCGTACTACAACAAGCCTCCTCAGGAAGGCCTGTACCAGCACTTCAAGGCCATTGCCGAGAGCACTGACCTCCCGGTGATCCTGTATAACGTGCCTGGACGTACGGCTACCAACATGACGGCAGAAACGACCATCAGGCTTAGCCAGATTCCCAACATCGTTGGGACGAAGGAAGCCGGTGGTGACCTGAATCAGGCGGCGCATATTATCCAGGACTCTGCTCCCGGCTTTCTTGTATGGAGCGGCAACGATGATCAGACCTATCCCATCATGGCGATGGGTGGGTACGGCATCGTCAGCGTGGCATCGCACCTCATCGGCAAGCAGATCAAGGCGATGATGGGCATGACCCTTGAGGGTGACCTGGAGCGGGCCGCTGCGGAACATCGGCG
>CAUZTE010000212.1:0-3444 GCA_963582565.1 Dehalococcoidia bacterium
CAGCGTCGTCGACCACATGGTGGCCACAGCGCTCTGGGAGATCAGCCTACTAGAAGACCTGGACTTTGACCTCATCAAGATATCCTTGAAAGCCTTTGACGTCCCCACGACGGTTGAGGCGTATGAGCGGTTGGCCAAGATGGTTCCGTATCCGTTGCACCTTGGCATTACCGAAGCAGGTACCGTGCAATCCGGCTCCATCCGCAGCGCCGTCGGCCTTGGCCACCTGCTGTATCAGGGCATCGGAGACACCATCCGCGTCTCGCTGAGCGGTGATTCGAAGGAAGAGATCACCGCCGGTTATGACATTCTGAAATCACTGAACCTCCGTGAGAAGGGCGTGACCCTGGTTGCGTGCCCCTCATGCGGTCGAGCAGACATCGATGTTGTGAAGCTCGCCAACCAGGTAGACGCGCTTGTGAAGGGCCTGGACACCACTATCAAAGTGGCGGTCATGGGCTGCGAGGTGAACGGGCCCGGTGAATCGAAGGATGCCGATATCGGCATTGCTGGTGGCAACGGCAGGGCAATCATCTTCCGCAAGGGAGTGAAGACAAAGGTTGTGCCGGAGGCCGAGATGTTGACAGCATTGATGGCAGAGATTGAAGAGATTACAGCGGCCAAGGCGGCGGAAGACACCACAACCGTTGCAAGTTAGATAAAGCAGCACAAAAAGAAAAGAGGGTGGCAAAACCACCCTCTTTTCTTTTTACCCTGTTACGCCTTTATCGCTTGCCGCTGACGGCCCCCCTCAAGTTGGCGCCGGGTACAAATCCCACACGCTTGTGTGCAGGGATTTCCACAGTAGCACCGCCGCCGCGGATCGGGCGAACCCTGCGCTTTTCCACTTCTCGGACTTCAAAGGTGCCGAATCCGGTCATAACTACCTTGTTCCCTGCAGCAAGGGCTTCCTGAACACTCTCCAAAACGGCTGTCAATGCGGCATCAGCACCGGCTTTGGTGCCGCCTAATTTCGAAGACACTCTACCAACGAGGTCGACTTTTCGCAGTGTGGTCATAGGTATTTCCTCCTTAATTCTCATATCTACAAATACGAGGCGAGCGAAATATAGCACAGGGCAGATACCTTGCCTAGGGCAGTTTGGCCCCAATCCACACCTATCGGCCCTAAATACAAGGTCTAGTAAGAATGTCTTCACGTTTGCTATGCTAGTCAGTTAGAAACACAACAAAACCAAGGAGACTTCTGTGCGCCTCTCCCAATTTCTAGGCAGGACTCTACGCAGCGACCCTTCTGAGGCTGAGACAGACAACCATAAACTCATGCTCCGGACCGGTATGATCCAGCAACTGGCCGCTGGGGTGTACTCTTACGCCCCGCTGGCTCTCAAAAGCCTAACCAAAATTGCGAACATCATCAGAGAAGAGATGAACGCCGCCGGGGGCCAGGAGGTCAAGCTACCCATGCTTCAACCCCGGGAATTGTGGCAACAATCCGGACGCGACGCCACATACGGGCCTGACCTGATCCGCCTACAGGACAGAAGGGGCAGAGAGATGGTTCTTGCCCCAACCCATGAAGAGGCGGTCACGCTCCTGGTGAAGCAGCACCTCCAGAGCTATCGCGATCTGCCGATGTTGGTCTATCAGATTCAGACGAAGTTCAGAGATGAGATCCGCCCCAGAGGTGGCCTTATCCGCGTCCGCGAGTTCGACATGAAGGACGCCTACAGCTTCAACGCAGACCAGGAATCGCTGGACCAGACGTACCAACGCATGGTGCAGGCCTACCACAACATCTTTGAGCGGTGCGGAATCCCCGTAGTGCCTATCGAGGCAGACAGCGGGGCTATCGGCGGAAAGGACTCCCAGGAGTTCATCATGCCCAGTAGCATCGGAGAGGACACTTTCCTCACATGCCCGGGTTGTGGCTATGCAGCCAACGCCGAAAAGGGAGCGTTTGCCAGGCCACCAGCACCTTCCGAGGAGCTACTGCCTATGGAGGACATCCCTACTCCAGGCCAGAAGACCATACAAGACCTGGTAGATAACCTGCATGTGACCGCTGCGCAGACGCTAAAGGCCGTTTTCTATATGTCCGATGGCGAGATGGTCTTTGTCACCATCAGAGGAGACCTTGATGTCCAGGAAGTGAAGCTGAAGCGCGCGCTTGGCAGCAATGACCTCCGTCTGGCCACTGACGAAGAGGTAGCGACGGCGGGTATTGTGGCCGGTTCTGCGTCAGCAGTGGGCATGAAGGGTATCAAGAGCATTGCCGACGAGTCGATACACGTGGGTACCAACTTCGTGGCCGGCGCGAACAAACCTGACTACCACCTACTGAACGTCAACACGCCACGCGACTTTGCGCCCGACATCGTGGCTGACATCGCAACCGCAGAGGCGGGACATGCTTGTGTCCGTTGTGGCACCGCCTTTGAGGCGCAGCGTGGCATTGAAGTAGGCCACGTATTCAAGCTGGGGACGTTTTACAGCGAAACCCTGGACGCAACCTTCCAGGACCAGGACGGGCAGCAGCAGCCCGCCATCATGGGGTGCTACGGCATCGGTGTCGGTAGGCTACTGGCTGCGACGGTTGAGCAGAACCACGACGAAAAGGGCATGACCCTGCCATCAAGCGTCGCTCCATTCCATGTATACCTGGCGGGGTTGAACATGGACAAGGAAGAAGTGGCAGCCGCCGCAGATAGCATCTATGAGGAACTGCTGGACGCCGGTGTTGAGGTGCTTTACGACGACCGTACGGACTCAGCTGGCGTGAAGTTCAATGACGCTGACCTGCTTGGCTTCCCGGTGCGAGTGGTGGTCAGCCCTCGCAACCTGAAAGAGGGTAAGGCCGAGATCAAGCTTCGTGTAGAGTCAGAAGCGAACATGGTGGCCCTGGAAGATGCCGCAAGTTACGTAACAACGCTCCTGACGACGTAGCGGGTTTGGTTACCTGCTTCGCTCGATGAGCTCGTTAGGCCTTATCGATGGGTCCAGCACTTTGTCTGCCGTTATAGAGCCAAGTACGGGAAGACCTGTGGGATCCAGAAGGCCTATCTGCACCAGGACAGACGCTTGATCCCAATAGATGTGCTCATGGACCAGTTTTCTGTCCCTGAACTCTACGATGGCCACCAGCGGTATCCTCACGTGCTTTCCGGTGGGCGAGATGCCAGGCAGCATCCAGTCCATCTGCATGTCATGGGTGAATGAGAAGACGAGCTCGTCCACCAACTGGTCGGCTCCAACCGTTCGAGACACCGATACCATCCCTGTATCGGCAGGCATCTTGGGAATGAAGTTCTGGGAATAGAATTCGCCGAGCTGTGATTTCCCGTAACCCCCGGTCAGTGTGGGAATGTGGTTCACGTAGGCATCTTCAACCATGGTTTCCAGGGTGTCTTCTGTATTTCGGGTCTCAAACTCATATTTGATGTGCTCTTCCCAGAGAGCAACCATCTCATTGGCAGTCAGTCC
>CAUZTE010000213.1:0-3439 GCA_963582565.1 Dehalococcoidia bacterium
GATTGGGGTGGTGGCGGGCAAGTACTACATCTTCGCCATATTCCTGAAGGAAGCTATTGAGGGTGCGTTCGGTGCGCAAGTCGCCACGCAGTACACGCTGTTTTCTTCAACCACGTTCAACTTCTTAAAGGACGACACGGGGGCTGTTGTGGGCCCCTTAGATGCCCTGTGGATTGGGCTTGCCATTTTAGTGGCCTGGCGCATACCGCAGAGCATCGTCGTTCACTGGCGTCGCGATCGATCTTCCTAACCCCCTGCGACACAATCATACTTCCTAGTCCCGGCAAGCCGACATCCGGCTGTCCCCTGCGCTGTACCTCTCCACAGCGCGGGGGATTTGCGTTAGGTATATGTCGCTGTGGCAAGGAGACTCAAGGGATATTGCCTCCGGCGGGGACTGAAGCTCGGCGTGTGTCGCTGCGGCGAGGGCACTAAAGGAGCCCTCTCAAACGGTAGAGGGCTCAGCAGCGGCTTTTAGCGGAGGCACAGAGACCTCATACATGTTTTCTAGCACCCCAAGGAACGCTAACACTGCAGGGCTGTAGATGCGGGCACGGCGCACCATAACTGACGTTGGGAGGGTCACCTGATGGCCCTCTATGATGCGGATGAGCGCCAGGGTCCCCGCCTCAATTTCGCGAGTGATGCCATGGACCGGCAAAAACGAGATACCAAAGCCTCGCTCGATCATCCGCTTCGTGGCTTCGATACTATCGAGCACCATGCCCACGTTAGGAATGACGCCGGCCTCCCGACAGACACGGTCGATGAGCTGGAAGTATGACGAGTCGCGGTCGTAGAGGATGAGTGGTTCCTTGGCGATGTCATAGATGCTGGCCTCGCCCTGGGTGGCAAAGTGGTGCTGTGGGTGACTCACCAGGGATATCTCCTCATCGTAGAGGCGGGTTGAGAGGATGTCCGGGTGCCGCAGGGAGCGCGCCAGGCCTACCTGGACCTCTTCGTCCATCACCATCTGGAGGACTTCTGTGGATCGTCCTGTGCGGATGTTGACGTCAATCCCCGGATGCGCTTCCCTGAACCGAGCGAGGATGTCCGGAAGGACGTATGCACCAATGGCTCTGGCCGAACCCACTTGCAGGGTGCCGCTGGTCACTTTCTCCAATGCGTTCAACGTGTCACGGCCCTGATCCAACGTCTCCAACGCCCGTTGAACGAAGGGAAGGAACGCTTTACCAGCCTCTGTCAGGCGAACCCCGCGTCCAAGGCGATGGAAGAGTAGGGTGTTCAGTTCTGTCTCAAGGCCGTGGATGCGGGCGCTGAGGGAAGGTTGGGTGAGGATGAGTGCCTGGGCTGCCCGGACAAAGCTTCCGCGCTCTGCAGCGGCGATGAATGCTTTTATCTGTGCTAGTTCCATACAGCGCCTCCAGGCTGAACGTTGTGACTCAGCTATGGAGGTATTGTACTGCTCTATGGCAACCATAGGTAGTGTCTATATGAGCGTGAGAATTGTCATTCTGAAAGAGTCCCGATACATCGGGACGATTGAAGAATCTAAGGATTCTGGAAGCAACCCTGCTAGCAAATGTGAACATGTTCCAATTTGCATTGACAGGTTTTAGATTCTTCGTTGCTTTGCTCCTCAGAATGACATCAAAAGGTTGGCTTCCAAAACCCTAACCCGCTGATGCAATGAGGCCTAATCCGTGTAGGTGACGCCGTCCAATGAACAATACGGATCAAAGGCGCATCGGTGGAGGAGGACGTGGAGAACGGAGTCCTCGCGCCGGACAACTCGATGGGCGTTGGTGGTAGTGGCTTGCCACTCCGAGGCGTTGCAGACGGTCATCCACGTCGCTGTATCGGCAGCCTTCAGACCCCAATCAGCCAGTCGACGGACGAAGGATTTCGATTCGGTCAGTTCACGGGATGCATCGGAGTACTCGGCCTGGATATCAACCAGCCTACTTTCTAACTCAACAAGTCGATGCTCTAAAGCCGCAATGCGGCTCGCCAGACCCTTGGGGGAACCCGTTTCAGCCATACGCCTCGCCTACTATTTTCTCGCCTCAAACGGTAGCACATCCTCCGTCCACTTGCCCTCCGGCTTCTGGTATCATGTCGATGTTTCAAGCAACCATCGACCCAAACACTCTGTGCCCAGTGGAGGAGAAATGACCCAACAAGCATTACTCAGTCCTGAGGCTGTCATAAAAGAGTTCAAGAAGAACGGCATCACGCATGTGGTCTACCTGCCGGACAGTGAGACCAACTGGATGTACCAACTCATGGAGGCTGAACCCTCTATCGACCTGGTTCCTGTGACCCGTGAAGGAGAGAGCATCGCCATTGCTGCTGGCGTACTGGCCGGTGGCAAGAAACCTGTGGTGCTCATCCAGAACACGGGCCTGTTTGAGTCAGGTGACTCCATTCGAGGCATCGCGCTGGACTGTGCCATGCCCATCGTCATGCTCATTGGCTATAGAGGATGGACACGCCACGGGGCCACACCGGACTCGGCGGCTCGTTTCACGGAGCCCATCCTTCGAGCATGGGGCATCACCTACTACCTGGTGGAGCACGACGGCGATGCTGATCGCATTTCCCTGGCCTACGAGGAAGCGGAACGGACCAAGATGCCGGTAGTAGTGCTGGTAGGCGACGAGTATCACGGATTCAACCGCTAAAATAATTCACTCTTGAAAAGCACAACAGGAGAGAACACATGATTGACCAAGTCGCATTGATGGAAGTGGTAGAGCAGTATCGCGATAACGGCATCGTCGTTCCCACGATGACCGGGAGTCGTGGCTGGAATGAAGTAAGCAGCAACAAGAACCGTGACATCCCCCTGGGCGGCGCGATGGGCAAAGCATCATCGTTCGCTCTAGGCGTCGCGTTGGCGCAACCGGACAAGCGGGTCATCATCTTCGACGGCGATGGCAGTTTGCTGATGAACCTGGGCACGCTGGTGACCATTGCGGAAAAGGCACCCAAGAACCTCTATCACTTTGTGCTGGAGAACGGTGTCTATGCCGTTACCGGAGGGCAGCCTATTCCGGGAAACGGCAAGATCTCTTTTGCAGGCATGGCGAAAGAGGCGGGGTATGCCAGTGCCTTTGAGTTTGATGACCTGGAAGATTTTGCTTCCCGTGCGGCAGAGGTGATGAGCGCAGAAGGCCCGGTGTTCATCTGCGTGAAGACCACACCGGAGATACAGAACGAGCCGATGGGCCTTCGTGCGCCATCCAAGCTGAAACCCACAAAGACAGCAATCCAGGACCTGATGCAGGATTTGGGCGTGTAGGGCTAGCCCTGGACCCACTTGACCTGACGGCCTCCAAGATAGGTTAGGAAAATCCAGAGAGGCCAGATAATTCACAAGCAAAGGGAGTCATAGTTTTGAACATCCTCGTAACCGGTGCCAGTGGCGGGTTCGGCGAACTTATCACCAAGACCCTGGCAAAATACGGACACCAGG
>CAUZTE010000214.1:0-3408 GCA_963582565.1 Dehalococcoidia bacterium
TCACCCAGCTTTGCTTCAGCGTCTGTCTTCATCTTCTGCAGGATCATTGAAGAGATCTCCGGCGGGGAGTAGGTCTTATCGCCCATGAATACGTGGGCATCGCCGTTGTCCGCCTTCTCAATCTTGTACGGGATGCGTTTGATATCTTCAACCACCACTGGATCGTCGATCTTCCGACCCATCAGTCGCTTTGCGGAGAAGACCGTATGCTCCGGGTTCACGATACCCTGCCGTTTTGCCGCCAGCCCCACGTATCGTTCGCTGGTCTTCGGGTTAATCGCTACCACGGAAGGCGTCAGGCGTGAACCTTCAGCGCTCTCCAGGATAACGGGCACCCCGCCCTCCACATAGGACATCACCGAGTTGGTGGTGCCCAAATCAATTCCTAATACTTTTGCCATGTGTTGCCTCTCCTTGTCCTACGTTCTAAATTAGTTGTTTTCTGCTTTTGATGGTTCTTCTGTGCTCTCTACCTCTGCTGCCTTCACCACCACTACCTGGGAGGGCCGAAGCACTTTCCCGTTCATCTTGTAACCCTGTCGAGTGACCTCAAGGACCTCGCCCTCTTTGCGACTCGGTACGTCCAGGTACGATACGATCTCATGCTCCCACGGGTTGAATGCGAGGCCTTCAGCTTCAATGCGCTGGAGCCCTTCGCCTTCAAGGATATTGCTCAGCTTCCGCTCGATGAGCCTGAAGCCCTCCAACCATCCATTGTCTGCTTCTGAACCTGCTGCCGAGGTCTGGCCCAGCGCACGCTCTATGTCGTCCAGAGCGGGGAGTATGCGCAAGATGACCTGTGACTTGGCACTGCCAAGTAGCTCCAACTTCTCCTCGTCTGCCCGCTTCCGGAAGTTGGCGAAATCCGCCTGCCCACGCTGGGCCAGGGCCTTGAACTGCACCTTCTCACGCTCTGCCTCTTCAAGTCGCTCCTGCAGGAGTTCCATCTCTGTGGCTTCAGGGCCAGGGAGAAGGCTGCCGCTAGAGGCCTCTTCTTCACCCTCTGTTGGTTCTTCGCTGAACTCTTTCAATCCGGTCTCCTTATACTTGGGTGGGCGGTTCCATCAGCCGTGGATCCTGATCGTTGTAGTGGAGCAGCTCCAGCACGGACGACATAAGATGCTGCATGGCTTCCTGGCCGTTTGCGTCCAACTGCGTGCCCATCACCTTTTGCATGAGTTGGAGTCGGTTCACCATATCCAGTGCAAGCTCTACACCCGCCAGGTTCATACCCCGGTCTTCGACGAGGTGCTTGATCATGCGCAGTCGACTGATATCCAAATCTGAGTAGTAACGAATCTGTCCACCGCTGCGGGAGGGGTTCACCAACCCCAAACGCTCATACTTGCGTAGCGTCTGGGGATGCATGTGCAGGATACGGGCCGTCACGCTGATGACGTAGACACCCTGAGAGGCTTCATCCTCTTCTGGTGTGCTCTGGGGCGATGGGTCTGTTGGCTCAGGTAGCTGTGCGGGTTCCTGTTGTGCTGCTGGTTGCATACCGATATCCAGAGGGAATGATATCCCTGGGATGATGCGGATGCGACGGACTTTTGGAGCCATAGAGCTAACCTATTCCTTGCCAGTGCGTTATTAATAGAGTAATAGTTGATACGCGGCGTGTCAAGAGTTATATTGCTTGATGCCGCAAGGATGCTGACCAGAAAAGCGCGACGGAATCCGAAACGAGTTTCATGCATCCAATCAGGCAGATGGAACGTTATACAAGGTAACGGCGTTCATATACATGCAAGGCCTTAAGGCCAATAGGTAAAGGAGTTCCAGGATGATCTATTTTAAGGCGTGTCCCAAGTGCAGGGGTGACATCCAGTTGATGAACGATGGCACCGGCGACGCTCTCCACTGTTTACAGTGCGGATTTGAGCGAGCCGTTGCTCCCCATCTATTAGCGAAAGCTCGAGAGATGCGGAAGGTCCAAGCAGCCTAGCGTATTCACACTGGCTCAGACGCTCTGCGTCTGCCTGCCTGATATAAAAGAAGGCCCCGGTCACGGGGCCTTCTTTCTTTTGTGCACAAAGCACTACAGCATTTGAAACGATACTTTGGGAAGGGCTTCCATAATTTCCCAACTCACATCTTCGCCGTCCTGGAGCAGATCTACCCTATCTTTGAGTTGCAGGTGGGGCGAGTCTATCTGTACTGCCATGAACGTTGGGGTGAACGGTGCGAGATGGTGGAGCGCAGCAGTCAACTGCGTCGTTGCTGCATTGGCGTTGTGACGCTCGATTTGGAGCAGCCCGACAGCCGTCTTGATGAGGGCGTAGTAAAACAGTTTCATGGGGTAGGGGGCTTCCAGCCAGATCGATTCCAATGATTCATGGGCTTCAAAGTACAACCCATCGTTCAATTGTTGAAGGCATTGGGGAAATGCTGGAGGTAGAGCCGGAGTGGTCGTGATAAGGGCGTTCACCCCCTCACTTTCGAGGCGAGCTAACCAAAAAGCATCCTGGACAGGTCGCGAGACAGGGGTATCGGTTGGTTCTTGGTTCATTGGATCCTAGCCGTACCGTTGTTCCTTCCACGGGTCACCTACCATGTGGTATCCGCGCTGTTCCCAGAAGCCGGGCTTGTCCTGAGCCATGAACTCTATGCCGTTGACCCACTTGGCGCTCTTCCACGCGTAGAGTTTGGGGACGATGAGTCGCAGCGGGCCACCGTGATCGCGAGCGAGGTCTTCGCCCTCCTGCTTGTAGGCGAACATGACATCGTCCTGCTGGAGGTCTGACAGCGAGAGGTTGGTTGTGTAGCCGCCGTAGCAATGGAGCATGACGTGGCTGGCGTCCGGGAGTGGCTTGATGAGTTTCATAATGTCCTGAATGGTGACGCCTTCCCACGCGTTGTCCAACTGGCTCCATTGCGTCACGCAGTGGAAGTCACTGGTCATGGCTGTTGCGGGCAACGCCTTGAACTCATCCCAGGACCAGGTCAGCTCCTCTTCAACCAATCCGGTCACCTTGAACTCCCAAGTCGCCATATCAACCTTGGGAGTGGAACCGAACGTGAGAACAGGGAACTTGTCGGTCAGGTACTGGCCTGCGGGTACTCGTGGGTCGCCTGTGTTCGCCATATCCTCATCCATTCCGGTTGGGTTTTGTACGGCACCTGCGCCGACAGAGAACATCCGAGAAAGCCATTCCAACATCGGCACCCTCTACGAATCACTGTTTGCGCCATCGTACCCACACAAAGATGGTCTGTCAAAACCGAAGAATACGTAACCATCCAACATTCTTCAGAGAATCCAAGACCCTAGACCTTCAGGTCATATCGATCCAGGACAAGTCCTGGTGGGTAACCGTCAGACACGTGGGTAAAGGGCAAGCCCTTTAGATGTCGCCTGTTAGGAGGTTCATCACCAATCCCGTCGGGAGCTTTGGCATGAAGAAA
>CAUZTE010000215.1:0-3382 GCA_963582565.1 Dehalococcoidia bacterium
CCATTGCGGTGAGTCTCTCCATTTCCACCCATTGAGACATAGGCTGACACCCTGTACAATGCACTCCAACTAAACCCTGATTCACATGAATTTCTGGGAGGGTCGCAATGCAGTTACAAGACAAGGTCGTCATCGTCACCGGAGCAGCAACGCACATCGGGCAGGCCTACGCGGTACGGCTCGCGCAGGAGGGCGCCAAGGTGGTTGCCTGCGACATCCTTGATTGCGGCACCACCGCCGAGATGGTGATGGAAGCCGGCGGTGAGGTCCTGCCCATCATCACCGACGTGACCAAGGAAGAAGACACGTTGGAGATGGCCCGACTGACCGTGGAGAAGTTCGGGCGTATCGACTGCATCGTGAACAACGCAGGCATCTTTGATGGCCTAACCGCCAAGCCTATTCTGGACGTGGATATGGCGGAGTGGGACAAGGTCTATGAGGTCAACGTAAAAGGCATGTTCCTCTGCTGCCGAGCGGTCTTCCCGTACATGAAGGAGCAGGGCGGCGGCAAGATCATCAACATCGGTTCCGGCATCTGGCTCCAGGGAATGCCCGGCGTACCCCACTACGTTTCTTCAAAAGCGGCCGTCATGGGCCTGACTCGGACGCTGGCCAAGGAGTTAGGCCAGTTCAACATCAACGTAAACACCCTGGCACCCGGAGGCACCGACAGCGGAGCGAAGATCGGTCGCGGCGATGACGCCCCCGTTGCACCAAGCAGGGCAGGCCGCTCTATCCCTCGGATTGAGACCCCGGACGACCTGACGGGAACGATGGTGTTCCTGGCTTCATCCGACAGTGATTTCATCACCGGACAGATGATCACAATCAACGGTGGAGACGCCCTGTACTAGGATCCTATGTTCTTGGCCATGTAACTCAGGTTGGAGAAGTGCGATGACGACCAAGCAAGCCCTTCAGGTTATCGATGCAGACACCCACGTGGTGGAGAGTGACCGCACATGGGAATACCTTGACCCGGCAGACCGGAAGTATCGACCTACACTAGTGTCTGCGGGCAGCGACAAACCAACGCTCCATTGGCTGATCGATGGGAAGGTGAGTGGCCACAGAGCTGCGGCACCGGACCAGCGGTTGCTTGCGGAGATATCTGAACGCTCCGGAAGGGACGTGGACACGCCAGCAGGGGCGAGAGAGATGGAAGACGTATCAGCTAGATTACAGCACATGGATAAACTCGGTGTGGATGTTCAGGTGCTTTATAACACATTGTGGATTGAGGAAGTCACTACGAGGCCTGAGATAGATGTGGCGCTTTGCCGCAGTTGGAACCGGTGGCTGGCCGACATCTGGAAGGATGGCAAAGGAAGACTTCGTTGGTCTTGCGTTCCTCCTTTTACGGATTTGGAGAACGCCAAAAAAGAGATCAAGGCCGCGCGAAACAACGGCGCAGTTGCCATTTCCATGCGTCCAATGGAGGGAAATCGCCTGCTCCTTGATCCATATTTCTATCCAATTTATGAACTGGCAAGCGATCTGGATATGGCCATCGCCGTCCACATAGCAAACGGGAATGCCGCTGTGTGTGATGCCCTGGCGTCACCCTACGACCCCGGAGCTCCATTTGGGCGGTTCAGGGTTCCCACCGTGGCATCATGCCACGCACTCATCATGAGCGAGATTCCCCAACGTTTTCCAAAATTACGATGGGCCTTTGTTGAATCGTCATCCCAGTGGATACCCTGGGTCATCAATGAAGCAAAGCGCCGGTACAGTGGCGCGGGGAAGCCTTTCCCAAGGAATGTCCTGAATGAGTATCAGATGTATGTAGCGTGCCAATCCGATGACGACCTGCCGTACATCCTGCAATACTCCGGGGACGACAACCTCATCACCGGGTCTGATTACGGCCATGCTGACCCGTCCAGCCAGTTGGATACACTTGAGATCGTGGGTCAGATGAAGGGTGTCAGCAAAAAACAAAAGGACAATATCCTCTCTCATAACCCCAAGGCCTTGTACGGCCTGTAAAGTCCAAGCCTAATGTGTGAAATAAGGTAATACTCTCTACGGGTGAGAAGGAGTGCTTAATATGATGACAGCGAAGGACTTTCAGGTGATAGACGCCGATGCCCACGTAGTGGAGACGGAGCGCACCTGGGACTTCATGGACCCCGCAGACGCCAAGTTCCGGCCTACGTTGGAGCAATCGCCGGAAGACCCGCAGCGCCAACACTGGGTCATTGGTGGCAAGAATCGCGGGTTCAGGTTCCCTACCCTCACCGATATGGAGCTGCAGGAGCGTTCGGACCGCGGGCGCAACGTCGTCACTCCCCAGGCTGCGCGGGAACTCGACGACGTGCAGCTTCGCCTCAAGGACATGGACCGGTTGGGCATAGACGCGCAGGTACTTCACCACACCCTCTGGATAGAGCAGGTTGCGGAAGAACCCGAAGTGGAGCGCGCCATCTGCCGGGGCTGGAACAACTGGGTGGGCGACATCTGGAAGCAGAGCGATGGTCGATTGCTGTGGTCATGTGTCCCACCATGGATGAGCATTGACGCCGCCATCGAGGAGATGAACATCGCCAAGGAGAAGGGCGCAGTCGCTATGACCATGCGCCCCATCGAGGGCGAGAGGACCATCCTTGACCCGTACTTCTACCCGCTCTACGAGGAAGCCAGCCGACTTAACATGACCGTCGCTGTGCACATCGCCAACGGGAACCCCAGCATGGTCAACATGCTGCGAACGCCGGAAGACCCCGGCTCAGCCTTCGGAATCTTCCGAATCCCCACAGTGGCTGCGTGTCACGCCCTCATGATGAGCCCCATACCGGACAAGTTCCCAGACCTGCGATGGGGGTTCATCGAGGCGTCCGCAGGATGGGTCCCGTGGGTTATCACGGAGGCCAAGAACCGCTACCAGGGAGCGGGGAGGAAGTTCCCGGACAACGTTCTCAAGGAGTACAACATCTACGTCACCTGTCAGACAGACGACGATATTCCATACATCCTCCAATGTGCCGGAGAAGACAACATCGTCATCGGCACCGACTACGGCCACTTCGACCCGTCCAGTGAGGTGGACGCTATCTCTGTGTTCAAGGAACAGGGCACCCTCAGCGAATCAGCAATGACCAAGATCCTGCGTGATAATCCCAAAGCGATGTACGGTCTATAAGAACTAAGTCCACACAACCAAAGGAGTTATGCGTTGCTTTCGATTGAAGAGAACCAGCTACTGACCAAGACCGGCCCCGGAACACCGATGGGTGAGCTTTTCCGCCGTTTCTGGCTCCCGGCCATCATCCCCAACGAACTCACGCCGGACGGTACACCTGTCAGGCTGCGTATCATGAGCGAGGACCTGGTGGCCTTCCGGGACACAGACGGCAGGGTGGGCATCATCGACGCC
>CAUZTE010000216.1:0-3360 GCA_963582565.1 Dehalococcoidia bacterium
TTCTTTAGCTGCTGAGCCGCATCGGCAATACCCACCATGGTGAGTAGCTCAGCAGCCCGCAAGCGAGCATCGCCCTTACTCATCTTGAGATGGAGCTCCAAACCTTCCGTGAGTTGTCTGCCGATGGTCAGCACCGGGTTCAGCGAAGTCATGGGTTCCTGGAACACCATGGCAATGTCGTTCCCACGCACTCGCCGCATATCAGACTCGCTAAGTTGCAGCAGGTCACGCCCCTCGAACTCCACGGCCCCGCCCACGATACGACCCGGCGGAATGGCGATAAGCCGAAGGATGGAGAGGGCGCTGACACTCTTGCCGCAACCGCTCTCACCCACCAGACCAAGGGTTTCCCCTTCCCGGATGTCATAGCTAACGCCATCGACGGCTTTCACTACCCCATCACGAGTATTGAAATGCGTGCGTAGGTCCTTGACCTCAAGCAATGCAACCACTGTCCCTCCCGTTGTATCCCTGCCTCACAGCATACTACCTAGCAATATCCGTGCAAGCGCGACTAGGCACTCTCCATGCAACGCCACCACAAAGTAGTTATACTGGCCACGTTCCCCTGCTAGGAACAGCTCCCGAACCACTATTCCAACCCAAGGCGGTCGTTTCATGCCATCTGGCTTCTACATCATTGACCCCAAGTTCAAACGAAACATCCGCAGTTATATCTGGCAATCGCTGGTGGCCAGCCTGGTCCTGCTAGCCATCCTATCCGTGGAGGACGCCTTAGACAGGGCAGCAGTTGTAGCGGCTATCGGCTCCACCGCTTTCATCCTGTTTCTCGTCCCACACAGCCAGATGGCTTCACCCCGGAGCGTGTTCGGCGGGCACTTGCTCGCGCTTATCGCCGGGAGCGTTGCGGCGATCATAAGTACCGAGACAGCAATCTATCTAGCCTTAGAAGGTGCAGGCGCTGTGGGGGCATCTTTGCTCTTGATGGCGATTACGGATACCGAGCATCCACCTGCGGCAAGTACAGCGTTGGCAATGGTAACCGGTGGATTTACCTGGAAACTGGTCTTCTTCCTCATGGCCACCGTGATGGCGATGTCCCTTGTCCACCGCATCCTTCGCACCAGGATGCAAGACCTTACCTAGGGATTCCGGCACTAGGCGTTACCCGTGCAACGCATGACACATTGAACGATTTGGGTGTACTATTCGCTCAATATCTCCCTCGCGAGCGAGAGGCCACCGCAGGCATCGACGAAAGGAGTCCAACAATGTTGAACGACACCGACAACGAATTTCTTAGTCGCATAGGGTCTGGCACACCCATGGGCGGATATCTCAGGCGGTTCTGGATGCCCTTCCTACTTCCGGAGGAGTTGCCTGAGCCAGACTGCCCACCGGTTCGTACCACCCTGCTGGGCGAACAGTTGGTGGCCTACCGCGACACCAACGGAGACATTGGCCTCATCGACAACCACTGCCCGCACCGTCGCGCCAGCTTGTTCTTCGGTCGGAACGAAGAGTGCGGTCTCCGGTGCGTCTACCACGGTTGGAAGTTCGACAAGGACGGCAACTGCGTCGATATGCCTTCCGAACCCGCGGAGAGCAACTTCAAAGACAAGGTCAAGATTACGGCGTATCCAGCCCGAGAGTGGGGCGGTCTGATTTGGGCATACATGGGGCCCATTGAGACCATGCCCGGACTCCCTAAGTTAGACTGGGCTACCTTGCCGGATAACCAACGAATCATCTCCAAGCGAAGCCAGGAGAGCAACTGGGTGCAGTCCACAGAGGGCGGCATTGATTCCAGTCACATCTCCTTCCTCCACAGCGGCGTCACACCCTATCTTCGCGATAACCCGGAGAAGAAAGTACAACGTGGCAACGGTCGACCGATGGGCTTCACCACAACCGACACATCGCCACGATTTGCGGTGGACGACACCGATGCCGGCCTGCTCATCTCGGCACGTCGAGAAGCAGACCAAGACCGCTACTACTACCGCATCACCCAGATGCTGCTGCCCTTCTACACTATGATTCCCGGTGCCATTGAGCCCGGATTTCAGATTGGCGGACACGCATGGGTCCCCATTGATGACTATAGCTGCTGGAACTTCAGCATCTCGTGGAATCCGTACCGCCCGTTTACCGACGAAGAGGTGAAGAACCACTGGAGCGGCTACGGCATCCACGCCCTGACCGATGAGAAGTACCGCCCGTTGAGCAATAAGGAAAACGACTACAACATCGATAGGGAAGAGCAGAAGTACAGGACATTCACAGGCATCAAGGGCATTGGCGAGCAGGACATGGGCACCCAGGAATCCATGGGCGCGCTGTCATGGCGCGGTGGTGAGCACCTGGGCGCCAGCGATTCAGCAATCATCGCCTACCGCCGCCGGTTGATGACGGAAGCACGCAACCTCCAAGAGGGAGTGGAATCCTTTGCAGCCACTCACCCGGAAGCCTATGCAGTTCGCTCGGCATCTGTGTTGGTGAAGCGTGGCGAATCCTATCTGGATGCAGCAAAAGAACGTCTGGAAGCAAAGATCTAAAGTAAAAAGGGAGCGCCATGGCAGAGAAAGTAGCAGCTTCTGTTCTCACAGATAAAAGAACGTTTGAAATCCGAGAGTTCGATATGCCGGAAATCGGCCCGGATGAAGCCATACTCCGCGTAGAGCGATGCGGCGTCTGTGGCAGCGATGTCCACGGGTACGACAACATGAAGGAAGGCCAGCGCATCCTTGGTCACGAAAACCTGGGTTTCATATATAAAATCGGCGCCAATGCCTCCAAGAAGTGGGGCGTGGTTGAGGGCGATCGCGTGGCGCTGGAAGAATATGTGCCTTGCGGTTCCTGCGAGATGTGCCGCTCCGGCAACTATCGCTTCTGCCCGCAGACCAGTGCCTTCGGCCACGATTCCAGCACGCCTCGACTGTGGTATGGCTCAACGGCCCTCACGGTAGAACCTGCCCTCTGGGGTGGCTATAGCCAGTACATGTACATGCACCCCGGCGCAGTGGTGCACAAGGTGCCTACACACATCGATGCCTCTGAAGCAGCCTTCTTCCTGCCCTTCGGTAACGGTTACGAGTGGGCAATCGAGTACGGCGGTGCAACCATTGGAAGCACCGTGGTGGTTCAGGGTCCCGGGCAGCAGGGCCTAGCCGCTGTCATCGCAGCACGGGAAGCGGGAGCGGCGTGCATCATCGTCAGCGGCATGGGCCACGACGAACGTCGACTCGAGGTTGCGCGCAGGCTCGGCGCAGACTATACCGTGGATGTCAGTTCCGAAGACCTGGTTGAGAAGGTTATGGAATACACTCGCGGCCACGGTGCCGATGTAGTGGTCAACGTGACCGGCGGTGGCGGGACCACCGTGCGAGAGGGCATGGA
>CAUZTE010000217.1:0-3332 GCA_963582565.1 Dehalococcoidia bacterium
AGTTGGTAGGTTGCCGAAGGTGTCTGTTCATCCATGGGCACCTCCTTCAATCCGTACCAGCCTCATCGCCTACAGGGTTCTACGCTTTACTCGCGGCGGACTCACGTTCTGTTTCACAGGTGATGCAGACGTAATTATCGCCCTTCTCTTCCGCGATGCCTACAGCAACGTTGCGCTTCTTTCCACAAACAGAACAGTTCACCGCCACCAGGGGGGTATTACCCGTTTTTGACGGGTCATTCTCATACCCCCTGAAACCCTTGTAGTCCGGGTTCTGGTGGCGCAACGCTAGGAAGCGTTCACGGTCTTTTTTATGACTCATAACACCCTCGCCTTTCATTCCATGCGAGGTCAATTACAACCCTCGCTCTTAGGCGATGGTTGCAGTGGCTCCGGCAGCCTCAACCTTGGTCTTGATCTCTTCGGCCTCGTCCTTGCTGATGCCTTCCTTCACGGTCTGAGGGGCGGCTTCAACCAGATCCTTGGCTTCTTTCAGGCCCAGGGTTGTGACTTCGCGGACAGCCTTAATCACGTTGACCTTGTTCTCGCCGTAGCCTGTCAGGGTAACGGTGAACTCAGTCTGGCCTTCTTCGGCAGCTCCGCCCGCGTCGCCACCAGCAGCAGCTCCGGCAGCAGGTGCAGCAGCGGCCATAGGTACAGCAGCGCTCACACCAAACTCTTCTTCCAGCTGCTTAACCAGCCAGGATACTTCCAGTACTGGTAGTGCCAAGATACCCTCTAAAATCTCTTCCTTTGTAGCCATTGTCGTGCCTCCTATTGTTTCGCTAATTTGAAATGAATGTTATCTACTTATCTGTCTCTGCAGAGTCTTCAGCGCTGTCCTCTGCAGGGGCTTCTTCAGCACTATCTTCGGTGGGCGATTCGTCCGCTGTCTCATCGGCGGCGGCATCTGTTGCGCCAGCGTCTTCCGGTGCAGCCTCACCCTCTGTGGCAGGGGTTTCATCCGTGGTTTCTGGTGCATCGGACGTGACCTCTTCAGCGGGAGCAGCTTCGGCGACAGGTGCAGCCGATTCAGCAGCCGGAGCCTCAGCACTCGCCTCGATTTTGCCCTCGGTTGATCGTTCCAACACCACCGCAAGGTTTTGCATCGGTCCGTTCAACGCGCGTACAAGCCTCGCAACCACGCCAGCAAGCTGGCCGGTCAACATAGCCATGAGTACGGGCTTAGGCGGTAGCAACCCTAGGGCGTTGACGTCAGCTGCAGACATGACCTGCCCATCCATGACAGCACCGTTCAACGGCATGGCTATCCTGGTAGCACGCAAGTAGTCTGTCAGCAATTTGGCGGCTGCAACGGGGTCACCGTTGCCTAGCACCAACCCCGTAGGGCCGGAGAGGATCTCTTTGATTTGAGGAGAGCCGATCTCGTCCGCTGCCAGAGACGCAATCGTATTTTTGACCACCCGATACTCCAGGCCCTGTTCGCGCAACTTCTGACGGAGATCCGTCATAGTCGCAACATCAAGACCTGTGAAACCGGTGCCGATAAGGACGCTGTTGCTAGACAGCTTTCCCTTCAACTCCTCAAGAGCGTCTAGATTCTTATCTGAAGGCAATATTCACGCTCCATTATTGGGGCACTTTGGCCCAAAATAAAAACCCCGGCCGTAAGACCGAGGTGAAGAACATCGTGTGTCCTATTCCACCTGCGTGGGTGCTTTCGCATTATAGCCCTAAGGCCACCCACGGTCTCCGGCGACTAACTAGTGCCTATTCTAACGCAACCTGCTGGCTTATGCCAGGTACAGGCTAATCAACCCTTAAGGCTTGAACCTCTGTGATGTTCAACATCAGGCTTGGCCCCATGGTTGATGTGAGGTGAACTGTCTTGAACAGGTTCCCCTTGATGCCTTCAGGCTTGGCCTCGTTGATAGCAAAGATACATGACGCAAGGTTTTCAATAAGCGCTTCTGGAGAGAAGCTCAGCTTCCCAATGGGGACATGGATGTTGGCAGATCGATCCATGCGGACCTCAACGCGTCCACCCTTGGCTTCTTTCACTGCGCGAGGAATGTCGTTCTGCTGAACCACTGTGCCTGTTCGAGGATTGGGCATCAAACCCTTTCGACCGAGCACCCGACCCAGCTTACCGATCTGGCTCATCATCTCAGGAGTGGCGATGGAGACCTCGAAGTCTGTCCAGCCCTCCTGCTCGATTTTACGGATCGTCTCCTCATCACCAATGAAGTCAGCGCCTGCCTCACGGGCCAGCGTCTCCCCTTCGCCCTGGACGAACGCCAGAACGCGCTTTGACTTGCCTGTGCCGTGGGGAAGCATCGTCACGCTTCGGATGAGTTGGTCTGCGTGCCGGGGGTCTGCATTCGTGTAGATGTGCAGTTCCACCGTTTCGTCGAACTTCGCGGCAGTCATGTCCTTAAGGATGTTTATCGCATCCGCAGGGGAATATGGCAGCATATGCTCCCGCTTCTTCGCGGAATCATCGTATCGCTTGCCGTGTTTTCGTGTCGTCTCGGTAGCCATTTAGCCCTCCACCACTTCGATGCCCATGCTTCGGGCTGTGCCTCTGATCATTTGGACTGCGGCGTCAACATCGTCAGAGTTCAGGTCTGCCAGTTTGATCTGAGCAATCTCCCGAACCTGCTTCAATGTAACTCGGCCCACGTTCTGTCGAAGTGGCTCCGTGCTTCCCTTCTCAATGCCAGCTGCCTTCCGCAACTGGTCAGATGCGGGTGGGGTCTTTGTGACAAAAGTGAAGGACCGGTCCTCATAGACCGTTATTTGAACCGGGATGATGCTACCCTTCTGGTTTGCCGTCTTGGAGTTGTACTCCTTAACAAAACCCATGATGTTCACTCCGTGTTGTCCCAAAGCTGGGCCAACCGGCGGTGCAGGGGTTGCCTCTCCAGCTTGAATCTGGAGTTTGATTAGTGCCCGAACCTTCTTAGCCATGCAGACTCCTCATTAAAGAGGTGCGGGCGTAGGGCCCGCACCTTACCTATCTCAATAGTGACGCGATTAACCGATGCGTTCTGCTTGAAGGAAGTCCAACTCCACCGGAGTCTCTCTCCCGAAGAACGATACCAGCACTCGCACTTTACCTTTATCGGGCATCACTTCGTCCACCACACCGATGAACTCACTGAACGGCCCATCAACAACCTTCACGCTTTGACCCTTGGCCAGCCCGATCTTGGCTCGTGGCTGCGCAGCGTCGATGCGCTTGAAGATGTTGGCTACTTCCTTTTCTGTCAGCGGAACCGGACGTGCCTTACGCTCGCCCTCCTCGTCGGCAGAGATGAAGCCCGTAATACCCGGAGTGTTCCGCACCACGTACCAGCTCTGGTCATCCA
>CAUZTE010000218.1:0-3310 GCA_963582565.1 Dehalococcoidia bacterium
CACCCAATGCCAGCGGGGGGATCATGCTGACCGAATTGACGATGAGCAGGAGTTTCCGTCGATCGAACACGTCTGCTAATGCACCGGCAAAGAGGCCTAACGTGAGGGCTGGGATGACCTGGAAGATGCCGGTAAACCCGACGAGCAACACGGAATCAGAGATGTCGTAGACAAGGAAGAGGTTGAATGCCTGGCGCATCTGGTTTGCGCTACCGGAGAAGAAACCGCCAATGAATAAAAGGCGGTAGTCACGGAACGCCAGAGAGGCAAGGGGCGAGACCTTGATGCTGGCAGATGATGGGGCTTTTTCGGCCTCAGGCTCTTGGGCCATGGTTCCTCAAGGGTCGGTTTTCCTCGCTACGTCTATTAGTGTGGTGAACGACCGGTGAATTGCGCCTGTGTACTCTACACGTTTACGGGTGTGGTGACAAAGAGATGGCGAGGGGCAGCTAAAATCGCCGGCTCAATAGCGACACGAAGCAGCATGGTGGTGGGACTTGGCTGAAACCTCACGCTCCCCTATACTCCCCCTCGTGCCTGGGGAGATGCGGTGTCCTATGGGATGCTGATAACAACGTGCCAGCGAAAGCAACGGCCAGCGAAAGCAACTGATAGAGAGAAGGACAACATGGATCAGGAAATGCGTACACAAGTAGTCGTGGTTGGCGCAGGCAATGCGGGACTCTCCGCAGCAGTTGCCGCTCGACAGGGTGGTGCAGATGTCGTGGTGCTGGAGAAAGCCCCACGGGAACATCGCGGCGGCAACAGCGCTCTCACCGTGCACATGCTCTTCGCCTACGACGGTGCGGAAGACCTGAAGCCGTTGCTGGCAGACCTCTCGCCGGAAGTCTTGAGCCGGATGAACGAGCGGGTCTATGGGTACACAAAAGAGCAGTACTACGACAACATCATGAACGTCACCGAGGGCCAGAGCGAACCCGAACTGGCGAGGATTTTGGTAGATAGATCATACGAGACCGTGCGGTGGATGCGAGGGCTGGGTCATCTCTGGGCACCGACCTTCGATAATCCGATTTCTGCCAACGCCGTTTCTTTTGACGGCGGCGGGTTTGAGATGTCCAACCGGTGGTTCGCTGCCTTTGAGAAGCTTGGCGGCACGGTTCATTACGATACACAGGCTGTTGACCTGTTCCAGGATGATAAGGGCAAGGTTACCGGCGTCCGGGCCCTGGGGCCTGACGGGTTCGTGAACATCCACGCCGATGTGGTCATCATGGCGGCAGGCAGCTTTGAGTCCAACGCAGAGATGCGGGCCAAGTACCTGGGGCCGCTGTGGGACACAGTGAAGCTACGCGGAACGCCCTTCAACACCGGTGAGGGCCTGCAGATGGCGATGAACATTGGTGCACTGCCCAACGGGAGCTGGTCAAGCTGCCACTCATCGCCTCAGGACGCAAACCGCCCGGCCTTCGACTACCCCGGCGAGAACAAGACCGGCGATTTCTGGAGTCGATATTCCTATCCCTACTCGGTCATGGTGAACCTGGACGGCAAGCGGTTTGTGGACGAAGGCGAGACATGGCGGGGCCTGACATACGCCAAGATGGGGCGTGCGATTTTGGCTCAACCACGTGGGCAAGCCTTCCAGATCTTTGATGCCAAACACCGGGAGCTTGATGTCATCCGTGGCTACGACAAAGCTGAGGGTTGCAAATCGGACACGCTGGAAGGTCTGGCGGAGCAGCTAGGCATCCAGGACATTCCGGCGTTCATGGCTACGATGCACGGGTACAACGATGCTGTACAGCCCGGCGAGTTCGGTGCGTTCCGACCTGATGGCGTCAGCGCTGTGGGTATTGAGCCGCCGCGCCGGAACTGGGCTCTGAAGTTCGATAAGGCACCTTTCGAAGGGTTTCCAGTGGTGTGCGGCATGACCTTCTGCTACGGTGGACTGAAGACGACTACCACGTGTCAGGTGACCCACACCATGGACAGGCCCATCCCTGGCCTCTACGCCGTTGGCGAGATGCTGGGCGGACTCTGGCATTGGAACTACCCGTCCGGCGGCGGCATGATGGCCGGAGCGGTGTTTGGTCGCATCGCGGGAACCCACGCGGCAGCGGAGGCGCTTTCGTAGCAGGGCTAGCCCTGGCCCCATGCTCACGGATGGCCCTCCTGCAGCGAAGATGGTGTATCTGCGTCGGTAGGCAGGCAAGATAGTTGAACTTCTTTGGTCGGAAAATCTACTACGGTTGGGTGATTGTCGCAGTCGCTTTCATAGCGGGAGCGTTCTCAACCGGCCCGGTGATATGGGGCGTTAGTGTTTTTGTGACACCAATGAGCGAGGAGATGGGCTGGTCACGGACAAGCTTCTTTCTCGCAATGACCATCCGCTCCCTGGTTGCGGGAGTGACAGCGCCGTTCATCGGCCCGTTGCAGGACACCAAACAGGGGCCGCGCATCCTGATGTTGGGTAGCTCCATCCTCCTGGCGCTGTCGTTGATAGGCCTCAAGCATGTACACCACCTCTGGGAACTCTATCTGCTGATCGGCCTGGTGGGCGGTATAACCCAGTTGGGTGCAGGGGGGATGCTGACCCAGGCGGTGCTCCCCAAGTGGTTCATCCGACGACGCGGCAGAGCGATGGGCATCGCGTTGATGGGCTCCGGTTTCGGACCAATGCTCTTTCCTATTACCCTCCAGGGAGTCCTGGCGTTCGTCGATTGGCGCGATGCCTGGATGTATATGGGCATCTTCACGCTGATTGTCCTGGCACCGCTTTCGTTCCTTGTACGCACTCGGCCCGAGGACATTGGGCTGCTTCCTGACGGCGATACGGAGCCTTTTGAGATGACTTCTGGCAGCACAAGGCCAAGACCGCCCCAAGAGGTAAGCCTGACACGCAAGGAGGCGTTCAGGACATCGGCGTTCTGGTTCATCGCTGCGGGAATCATGCTTGCCAGCGTGGGGTTACAGGGCTTTCAAGCCAACTTGCTGCCCCACTTCCAAAACATTGGATACTCTGCGGCGATGGGCTCCCTTGCAATAACCATATATGGGGCGTGCTCTGTCAGCGTGCGGATCCTGTGGGGGACGCTGGGGGAGCGGTTCCCAATACGGTATCTGCTGATGGCCCAGACGTTTCTTACCGCCTGTAGCATCGTTTGGCTACTGGCCATGCCGGGGGGCAACGTAATGCTCTTGTTTGGGTTCGCTGTGTTCCACGGACTGAGTATGGGAGGGTATTTCATCCTGCATCCCATGATGGTGGCGGACTACTTCGGTAGGGAACACCTGGGTGGGATTCAGGGAGTGCTGAGACCCTTCACCACAACGGCCACCGCTATCA
>CAUZTE010000219.1:0-3309 GCA_963582565.1 Dehalococcoidia bacterium
GCAGGTTCTGGCGCATAACGATTGGACCTCTCTGCGACTGAAGCCGCCAACATTATCTACGCCGTTGTCATTGGCCTGTCTTTTGGCACCTTCTTCAACGTTGTCGCTGACGGTTTACTCAGGAGATGTCAATCGTGTTCCCCTCCTCTCACTGCCCTACGTGCAAGCATCCCATAGCGTTACGGGACAATGTCCCCGTCTTGAGCTTCTTGCTGTTGCGAGGGAAATGTCGCTATTGCTCGGCTCGTATCCCTACGCGTGTGCCGATAATAGAGGCAGGTACTGCAGTCCTGTTCGCGGTAGCCGTGGCAAAGTTCGGTCTATCGGTGGAAGCAGCAGTCATCTTGGTGAGCATCGGCCTTCTGCTAGTTATTGCCATCATTGACCTGGATACTCAATACATCCTGTACATCCTCGTTGCCCCCGGAACCATCATTGCGCTAGCACTATTTCCTTGGGGCCCCGGCAGTGAGTGGAGTATTGGTGAGGCATACATACGGACTGCGGCAGGGGCTTTGGCCGGGTACGGAATGATGGGATCGATTTACCTGATAACGAAATTCCTTGGGAAAGCAATGGGCTATGGAGACGTACAGCTTGCAGCCCTCATTGGAGCAGCAACGGGGTTCCATGACGTGTTTGGATCATTGCTCCTGGGGTTTGTTGGCGGGGGAGTAATCTCGATCTACCTGATAGTGGTACACAAGAGATCGCGGAAAGACATCGTACCCTTTGGGCCGTTCCTTGCAGGGGGAGCAATCGTAACGTTGCTGACTGAGGCTGCTATAGGTGACTGGTACCTGGGGTTCTACACGTAAACGGTTCGATCTAGGCTACTTCGAAGGCGATTCCTCAAGGTCGAATCGATACTGCTCGGTAACGATATTCGCCAGAAGCTTCTGACACATCTCGTCCACTTGGGCCTTGGCTGCATCCTGAGACTCCGCATCCAACGAGACTTCCAGGTACTTCCCTACCCGCACGTTAGCCGGAGAGGAAAACCCCAGGTTCTTCAGCGCACCCAGCACTGTCACCCCCTGGGGGTCGTTCACCGCTGGCTTCAACGTGACATATATCTTGGCCAGATAATCCATTTTGCTCCGATGTCCTTAGCGTTAGCCTGCCTGCTCCATGAAACCACCCGCACCGCAGGAGGGAGTGTTGGCTTCCGGTCCACGTCCACGGTACGCGGTGGCGAACGCCCCGATTTCCGAAGGAGATACAACCTCCATGAATTGGGCAACACGCCATGCCGTCAGGGCGATGGAGGTCTCCATATCAGGATAGGGTGCCAAAATTAGGTGGTTGGGCCACTGGTCCAACTGTCGCACAATGCCTTCCAACTCAGTACCGAGGTTTTCAACTGCTGGGTTGTACTGAACGAGAACAAACCCATGCTCCAGGTTGTGGACCTGGAATTCATCTTCTATGGGCTCATCGTGAACGCCACAGTCCACCCAGGACGGCGCATGGGTGCCGGAGGTTGGTGGCGTTGAGTTGTAGTAGTCAGCTGGATTGCGCTCTCCAATGTCCAGATGGACACGTCCCTGGTCAGCAAAGAACGTCCCAGGCGCTGAAGCCCCCGTAGGCCTGTCTGACAATGTTTCAGTGGTTGTGTGTGTGCTGCCACCGCCACCAAAGGAAGGCAGTGCTAGCCCGGCAATGATAAGGATGGCCAAAAGACCCATGCCACCCATAGCTAGATAGGCCTTGACCCTGCTCTTCTGTTGCCTTCTGCCTTGCCTTGCGCGTCGTTTCTCTGTCTGGCTGACTCTACGTCCTCTGTTACTGGCCATGGTTCTCCTTTAAGGTACCTGTTGTCCGGTGAGGCGCAAATATGCCTCACTGTATCGTTCTACGGTCTTGTCCACTACATCCTGCGATAGCTCAGGCGCCGGGGGTTCCCGATCCCAACCCATCGTGGTCAACGCATCTCGGACGAACTGCTTGTCGTAGTTCGGCTGGCTCTTGCCGGGGGCATACCCTTCGGCGTCCCAGAATCGACTCGAGTCCGGCGTGAGCAACTCATCGATGACTGTAAGTTCACCGTTCACCAGTCCGAATTCCAGCTTGGTGTCTGCAATGATGATTCCCTTGGATCGAGCGTATGCGTCTGACGTGGAGTAAATCTCTATCGTTTTCTCGCCCAGCCGCTTCGCCATGTCCTCGCCAACCATGTCACCCAACTCCTTGAGCGACATCGGCATGTCATGGCCCTCTTCAGCTTTGGTCGTCGGCGTGAATAGAGGCTCCGGGAACTTGTCGCCTTCTACCAGACCCGTCGGCATCTTCATGCCGTGGACGGTGCCGTTTTTGGTGTACTCAGCCCATGCAGAACCGGTAATGTACCCCCGTGCGATGCACTCCACGTCAAGACGTTCGGCCCACTTCACCACGGTGCCTCTCCGAGCAATGCCTTCAGACATCTCAGGAAGACTGATGTTTCCCAGTGCGGCTTTGTCCGTCGCCATACATACGAAGTGATTGGGCAACATGGATGTAGTACGTGCGAACCAGAATGCCGATATATGCGAGAGCACCACACCCTTTTCCGGGATAGCTGTGGGCAATACCACGTCAAACGCGGATATGCGGTCTGTGGCCACCATCAGCAAAAGGCCATTCCCTATGTCGTAGGTGTCCCTGACTTTCCCTCGATGGATCTGGTTTGGAAGGTTTGTTTCTGCAATCGTTTCCATTATCAGCCTACAACAACTAATTTTATTCCAAGAATCGCTAACCGCTGAGCCCAACCTTGTTGTAGATATAATCCACGTGGCTAAGGTAGTAACTGTAGTCAAACAGAGACTCCAGGGCATCGCCTGCAAGAACGCCCGTTACCTGAGCATCCTTCCTCAAGATGTCTCGGAAGTCCTCATCGGTGTCCCAGGATTTCATGGAGTGTTTCTGCACCAGCTCGTACGCCTCAGTGCGATCCATCCCAGCCTCTACCAGCGCAAGCATGACTCGGGGAGAGAAAACCAGCCCTCTGGTCAGCTCCAGGTTGTACATCATCCTGTTGGCATCCACGACCATTCCATCTATGACGCCCGTCATGAGGCTCAGCATGTAATCGATGGCTAGCGATGAGTCAGGCAGGATCATGCGCTCTGCCGATGAGTGGGAGATGTCCCGCTCGTGCCAGAGAGCAACATCGTCCAGAGCAGTCACTGCGTGGCCTCGAACGAGCCTCGCCAGGCCGCATACCCGCTCGGACAGTTCAGGGTTACGCTTGTGCGGCATTGAAGAGGAGCCCTTGGTCACGTATCCGGGCCCTCCAAAGGGTTCCTGCACCTCTCGCACTTCTGT
>CAUZTE010000220.1:0-3308 GCA_963582565.1 Dehalococcoidia bacterium
GAAGAAGGCTGGTGCATCTCCCCGGCTAATGGCAGCCAATGAACCTGCGTCGTCTTCCCGCAAGCTGGCGCGGTCTTGTGCCCCAAGCGGTGCAGCATCGCCAAAGGCAGGTCCAACATGGGCCAGATCGCCTGATGCTACAACCAACGTTCGTCTCCGCTCCATTGTGAACCGCAGGGTATCCAGCAGCGTCTGAAACTCAGGATGTGATTCCGGGGAGCCCTGATTTTGGATGAAGGACTCCATGTGGCCACACAGTATGGGCACCACCGGAGGCAGCTTGCTTTCGGGTAGAGGCGATCCGTTTCCTCGATGGAGCGCGTAGTGCAGCCACACCAAAGCTAGCTCTATGGAGTGCTCTCTAACGTGGTGTAGCTCTTCTTCTAGGGCTACGGCGGCTCCCTGGCCACGGATGAGCGCCTCAACAACTTCCAGGTCGGTTGGGAGGGTGCCCCAGGGCGTGGCATAGTGCTGCCGAGTGAGGTTCAGCTTTCCCGGTCCGCCAGCGTGGTCCGTGCCCAGCACCACGATAAGGTCGTAGTCGCTCAAGTCGGGGATAACCTGCTGCCAAACGCTTGCGTACACCTGGTGGCCCCGGGCGTAGTCGATGTGGGGCGTCAGAATGCCGACGACTTCTCCCTGCCGTTGGCCTAGCAGGTCTGCCGGAGGTGCTTGAGCGCAAAAATCGTCGAGGGTTCGTTGCAGGTCTATCGCTTCCGTCGGATAAACGGCACCCGCAAGGGACGGTCGTCGATACGGCGCCTGCCGATATGCCACCAACGCTCGCTGACATGCCTCCTGGAATCGCGAGCCTTCCAACAACAGGTTCTCGTCCAAATCCTGAAGTAGTTGTTCCATCTCCGGGAGGAGTACGTGGATGCCGTAGCGCGATCCCAGGTCAGCAACCAGCATTTTTACGTCCCGCGTGCCATCGCAGAGGGCCAAAACCGATGCCTGACGATGGTTTATGAGCATTGCCTGGTCGGTCAACCTCAGAGGGTCATTAACGGAGAGGAGCTGTTGTCCGCCCTGTTCGACCCTTCGGATGTCGAGGGGCCGTAGCTTGGGATGATGAATGGGGTTTTCAGCCATGCGTGTTCCGCCGCCCAGTGATTTCGTTCGCTTGTAGGTGGAATCATATGCACCAAACCATGTCCCAGGCAACCATGACCCTATGCTATGATGCTCTGACAATCGGCAACGTTGGAGGGGTATGTGCCTGACCCAAAAAACCAGTTAGGACGGGCTTTCAAGGTCAATGCAGACGCCGTGGGGGAGCCGGGGAATCGACGATTCCGATTGTTGATAGAGGCTGAATTTGGCAGTGCTAGCCTGTGGATGGAGAAAGAGCAGCTCTTTCAGTTAGCTACTGCGATCCAACGGTTGCTCTCAACCGCTGATATGAGTGCGTCTGATGTGCCAAGTATTGCACCGGACCGCGCCGGCGACATGGCATTTGATTTCCAGGTTGGTCAACTCATGATCAACGATGAGTCCAGGGGGCCGATCCTTCATCTCCAGGCTAATGACCAGGAAGAGACCGACCCTCGTACGCCGACACTGGGGACGCTCTTGGATCTGAAGCAGTTAAAGTCTTTATCGGAAGAGGCGTTGACTGTCTGTGCCGCTGGGCGTCCTAGATGTCCGCTTTGTGGTGTTGCGATGGGTCTGGAGGGGCATCAGTGCGTCAAGACCAACGGTTACCACAAAGAGCTTTTGGATGATCTACCAAGCCGATAGCAGCCGATTACCGACTGCTATCGGCTATGTAAGCAGATTAACCCCAGGATGCGTCTTGATTCCTGGGAGACCAGTTTTCTTGCTGTTCAGGTCGGCGACGTGGAGTGGTTGCTCGTGACCGAAGCCAGCCCATGATCAGAATGCCACCAATCGCCCCAATTGTTGCGCCCAGTGACTGGGAGAAGACGAAGGGGTAACCGGGCCTCATGCTATCGATGAGCGCAGGTACTCCGCCTGCGGCTGCGCCAGCCAGGGCGCCAACGCCACCCCAGACTACACGCTCAAACCCAACGGCCAGCCTTTCCTGTACTTGCTGTGAACGAGCCGCCCAACTAGCCCAGTCCATGTCTGTGCGACGGACGGCCTGTTGCTGCGGCTGCGGTCGGTATCGAGGTGGTGGCGGGGTTATGATCGGTTCTGGGGCTGCATCTTCAAAATCCAAAGGCTCATGGATTTGGTCTGAGAGATGCTGTGCCATGACGGATGAAGCTGAGGGGGCTGAACGTGCTCGAGAAAACGTGGGTTCTGGACGAGGCTGGTACATAGTAACCTCCCTATCTACTTAAACTCAGGCGCTCACGGGATTGCCCCGCGGCGTAATTCAGGACCCTGAACGACCACAAGGTCGAACGAAAGCTAGTATACAGACATAACGCAAAAAGTCAAACTGCTTAGCAAATGGTAATCGTTAAATGAATGTCGTTTGGAATTCATATTCCATCCAATCTGATGGACTGAAAGGCTCAGCTTTGAGCAGAAAGCCGATTTACCTATTGACAAAGCTACGCGTCGTAGCTAATTATGAATGTGGTCGTATCTAAATTGGAGGTGTTCAAATGGAAGGTTATTGCTTTAAGTGCAGGGTCAAGAAGGAAATGAAGGATCCGCAGGCGGTCACGTTGAAGAACGGTAGACCCGCCAACCAGGGTGTTTGCCCAACATGCGGAACAAAGATTTTCAGGATCGGCAAGGCTTAACAAGAACCGCCCCTACACAGGGGCGGTTTTCATAGGTGCTCCGTACTAGCCCGCCATGTTTGCGATGATTGCTTGCGGGTTGGTATGGAGCACTGTCGTCAGCGCCTCATGGCTGAGTCCGGCGCCGATTGCTACTTGCTGAGCTAGCTGCTCCGTGAGCAAATCCTCAGGCTTGTGCCCGTCGGAATCAACAACCAGGTTGGCGCCCACGGCTATTGCGGTTCTTGCCACGTGTCCGTTCGTCAGGCTGTGGCCTGCTCGGGCTGTCAGTTCAAGATAGATGCCCGCCCTCTTTGCCATTTCCGCTTCCTCTTCCGTCAACATCCCCGGGTGTACCAGGATGTCTACGTCCGGGGACTCCAATGCCGCACGGTTTGTCCCCTCTGCTACCGGCTCTTTGATGGTCTCTCCGTGCACCAAAACGATTTTCGCACCTAACGATTTCGCTTTACGGGCAGCCTCGCCAATGCGTTTGGGCGGCACATGTGTGAGCTCAACACCCGGGAATGCCATAATTCCCATTTCTGCAGATGCCATCTCGCACTCTTTGACCAGGATGTCCAACACTCGTTCCTGATCGCCAAGCCCGGC
>CAUZTE010000221.1:0-3267 GCA_963582565.1 Dehalococcoidia bacterium
CATCGGGCGCAAGCCACGTCCAACCAATTTCCACCGAGTCCGGTAGATGCTCACCCCGTTGATACTTGCTGCCTTCCGGCCAATTCCAAAATTGTATGTCGCCGAAGCGCGTTGAACCGATGACCCTACCGGTCTTGGTGTCTATGGTTGTGAAAGGATAGATTGTCCTGTTTTCCTTGCCGATAAGCGCAGTCTCTACATACTCAAGCATGGCTGGTAGGTCCTGTGGAACGTTGGTGAACGCGTACGAATCTCGTGACTGAGTCGCCGCTTCAAGCAGTAGCGGACCGTGCTCCAAGGAAAGGGGTTCAAGCAATACGTGATGGCCCTCAAGTGTGACGTTATCCAAAGACCCTTTTCTCCCTAATGGAATAATCTGGCAAGCCGGAAATCCCATTCAGTTCAGGTCATCCCTGCCAGGCATATGGGTCCCCCGCTTAGCGGGGCCGTTTGAACTTCGATACCAAGGCCCACGCAGCAGGCAACGTCAACGATGCCAGGAACAGCTTCATCATATCGCCGACGATGAACGGGTACAGCCCACCTACCAGCGTCTTATCCAGCGTATTCGATCCGGATATGAGGTCGCCTAATGGCTTCCCTGCCGCCGGGTGAATCCAATCGGTTGCAATGAGGTAGCCCAGCCACAGCAGCCCGGGAACGTAGATAGCAGCATTACCAAGGAACATGCTCAGGTGTACCCACTGTTTGCGATCCCACCCTCGCTCAGCCAGATACCCTACCAGTCCTGCCGCCAGGATGAACCCCACAATGTAGCCGCCACTGGTGATGTCCAGGATGGAGCTGTGTGAGCCTTCCCAGGGCAGGATGAAGTGCACATCCCATGCCCCCTCCGTCACCCCTGCCCCGGGAGCGAACACCGGGAGGAAGGTGATGCCCATAAGCATATAGATAGCCATGGAGCCTGCGCCACGTCGCATACCCAGGGCACCGCCCGTCACCAGCACGGCAAACGTCTGGCCCGTGATGGGCACCGTCGTCCAGGGGAGGCGCATGGCGATCTGCGCAAACAGCGCCACAAACCACGCAAACCCAATCATGAGCACGATGTTCCTGGCGATTGCATAGGTGCGGTCATCAGCTTTGAATTGCGGAACAAGGACATCGATGAGTGTCCGTGGATTGGCAACGGCTTGCATGGGTATTCTCCATAAAGTACATCAAATTCAGCTTTGATTAAGCCTCTGCGAGTGTATGGATGACAGGCGGCGCTGTCAACGCGTGAGAACTCGCTAAATTTCCCCTTGAGAGGGGTATACACCTATGGTACTATTGCACAACACAATGTTAAAACAGATGTTCTAAATAGAGAGGTACACATGACGACAACTGACAAGGCGCCAAAAGATACCAAAGCCGACAAAGCCGAAAATGCTGACAAGCAATTAACCGACAAGGAAAAGGCCCTTGAGATGGCCATGAGCCATATCGACCGCCAGTTCGGCAAGGGTTCCATCATGAAGCTGGGCGAGAAGGCCGCTTCCATGGAACGGGAAGCCATCCCAACCGGTTCCCTGTCTCTTGACCTGGCTTTGGGCGTGGGTGGCGTGCCACGTGGGCGCATCATCGAGGTGTTCGGCGCTGAAGCAGGCGGCAAGACAACCCTGGCCCTGCACATGGTGGCAGAAGCCCAGCGGCTTGGCGGCACAGCAGCGTTCATCGATGCTGAGCACGCTCTGGACCCGGGGTACGCAGCGCGCATTGGCGTAGACGTTGAAGAGCTACTCATCTCTCAACCGGACTTTGCTGAACAGGCGTTAGAGATTACGGATTATCTGGTACGCAGCGGCGCGGTAGACATCATCGTCATCGATAGTGTTGCGGCTCTGGTACCCAAGGCCGAGATGGAAGGCGACATGGGCGATGTCCACATGGGCCTCCAAGCTCGATTGATGTCCCAGGCGTTGCGGAAGCTGACGGCATCCATCAGCAAGTCGTACACCGTGGTCATTTTCATCAACCAGCTCCGTGAGAAGATCGGCGTAGTGTTCGGCAACCCGGAGACGACTCCTGGTGGTCGAGCCCTCAAGTTCTACTCCTCAGTTCGGATCGATATCCGTCGCATCGAGGGCATCAAGCACGGCACCGAAGTTCTTGGCAACCGCGTTCGTGCCAGAGTGGTGAAGAACAAGGTAGCGCCACCCTTCCGTGTCGCCGAGTTTGATATCATGTTCAACCACGGCATCTCCAAAGAGGGTGACCTGGTAGACTTAGGGGTAGCCGGTGACATCGTGAAGAAGAGCGGTTCCTTCTACTCCTACGGAGACCTCCGTCTTGGCCAGGGCAGAGAAGCCTCCAAAGAGTTCCTGCGTGAGCACCGGGATACTGCCGATTTGATTGAGCAGGAAATCAGAGCAGCAGCCGAGCCTACAATAGAGATGGTCGTCAATGAAGTGGCAGAGAGTGAACTTCCGGAAGAGGAAGACGAGGCTTAATACCAAGGAGAAGCATGCCCATCCTTTCAGACCAGGACAGGAAGACCCTTGAGACCCGGTTCAAAAAAGACTTAAAGCGCGATGTCACACTGACGCTATTCACGGCGCGTTCTTTTGGTGGACTGATACTGCCTGGAAGGGAATGTCAGACCTGTCCACAGACAGAAGAACTCCTCACAGAGATGACGGAGATGTCTTCTCACATCAATCTTGAAATAAAAGACTTCTACACGGAGACCGAGGAAGCCCAGGAGCGAGGGATAGACCGGATTCCCTGCATCACTCTCCAGGCAGAAGGGGACGAGCCCTCAAACCTCCTGTTCTACGGTATCCCTGCGGGCTTTGAGATTCTGACCCTCATTGAGGACATCGTTGCAGCTTCACGGGGAGTCAGCCCGCTGCAACTGACCACACGCAAGGCCTTACGCAAGCTGGAGTCAGAAGTCTACATACAGGTTTTCGTGACCCCTGGCTGACCCCACTGCCCTACCGTGGCCAGGTTGGCCCACGCAATGGCAATGGAGACCACCATGGTGCATGCAGAGGTGGTAGAGGCCCAGGAGTTTCCTCATCTCTCCCAACTGCATCGTGTTCAAGCGGTGCCCAAGACCATCATCAACGGTGTTGTAGAGGTATTGGGGGCTGTGCCGGAGGCTGTACTGCTGGAGCGTGTTCTCAGCTCCGTTGGTCAGGAAGACCTTCTTGAAGGCCACGCCATCTCCAGACCGGAAGAGGCCGCCACCGGACCAACAAGCGCGGTTGGCAGCTAGTAGGGAATCCGCAGCATGACCTTTCCCCTGTCCTATGGCCG
>CAUZTE010000222.1:0-3255 GCA_963582565.1 Dehalococcoidia bacterium
ACCGCTCAGGTAACTTTGAGCCTTTACGGTTCGTACCGAAGGACAAGGTGGTGGTGCTGGGTTTGGTGAGCACCAAAGACGCCACCTTGGAATCACAAGACGACCTGCTGAGGCGTATCGATGAGGCAGCCAAATACATGCCTATGGAGAACCTGTCGCTGAGCCCTCAATGCGGATTCGCATCCATGGCTGCGGGCAACATCATGACGGAAGACCAGCAGTGGCGGAAAATGGAGTTGGTTATGGAGACGGTACAGAAGGCATGGAGCTAGGGCGTACCGCCTTTGCTTCCTTCAACCGGGTAATACCAATACCAAATTCCATGTAGGACGGGATATTGGACGATGGATCAGACTAGCTAGGAATAGGAAGAGTATGAAGAACAAAGTCTTAAACTCCTTTGATGAGGCCGTTGCGGACATTCCGGACGGAGCAACCATCATGGTGGGCGGGTTCGGACCTCCCGGACTGCCCCAGAACCTGCTTGGAGCACTGATCCGGCAGGGTGCAACGGATTTGACCATCATCACCAACCGTGGCGATCAAACATCGGCCAAGGCCAACACCGGCCACCTGGTGGAGCTGCGGCGCGTAAAGAAGGTGTACTGCGCATTCTCGGCATCGCCACACCCCTCGCAGGCATCGGTGTTTGAGGAGCTGACCGAGTCGGGCGATATGGAAGCGGAGCTCATGCCCCAGGGAACGCTGGTGGAGCGCATGCGTGCAGCCGCATCGGGCATCGGTGCGTTCTACACCAGGGCAAGCGTTGGAACGGAGCTGGCTGAAAACAAAGAGACCAGGGTCATCGATGGCAAGACCTATGTTCTGGAATTCCCCTTACACGCCGACTACGCCTTTATCCGAGCGTTTACGTCAGACACATTCGGAAATCTCCAGTACGACCTGACCCAACGCAACTTCAATCCGGTGATGGCCATGGCTGCGAAGACGACCTTGGTGGAGATTGAGGGCGAGATTATTGAGGTTGGAGGCATGGACCCCAACAACGTGCATACACCCGGAATCTTCGTTGATCGAGTAATCAAAATCCCACCCGCGCCTGAAGGCTTGTGGACGCTGCCTTCAGACGGCAAATCCTAGGGCACCGGAGGAAAGATGACCACTTCTGAGAAGAAATCCCTTGATAGACAGACTATGTGTAGCCGGTTGGCAATGGAATTCGAGGACGGTTGGATTGCCAACCTGGGCGCGGGAATGCCCACACTCTGCTCAAACTACGATTTCAAGGACAAGGACATCATCTACCAGTCAGAAAACGGCCTTATCGGCTATGGGCCTCTGGCCAAAGAGGGTGAAGAGGATCCGAACCTGGTGAATGCCGGCGTCCAGTACGTCATGCTTCGGCCAGGATCGGCCATCGTGCATCATGCGGACTCGTTCACGGTCATCCGTGGTGGCTACGTCAACGTGACCGTTCTCGGCTCCTACGAGGTGGCTGAGAACGGCGACTTCGCCAACTGGAAGACGCCGGGTCGCAAGGGCGGAGGAATCGGCGGTGCGATGGACCTGGCGGTGGGTGCTCAGCGCGTCTGGATTGCCATGGAGCACGTGACGCGCGACGGCAAGCCTCGACTGCTCAAACGATGTGCCCTGCCTGTGACGGCTGTAGGCGTGGTTCAGAGAGTGGTGACAGACCTGGGATTGTTCGATGTGACGCCTGAAGGATTCCTTATGCGGGAGATCGCGCCGGGGTACACGCCGGAAGAGGTACAAGCCGTCACCGAGGCCAAGCTGATAATTTCCCCGGACCTGAAAGACCTTCAGGTCACGTAGCAACGGGAGCAGGCCTTGGCATGCGACCCTCTGGCCCACAGGCCAGGCCCAGGCATATGACCCCGCCCCCCTGGAAAGGAGCTTCATGACTGACCTATCGAAGTCCGTTGCGATTGTTGGTTCTGCCGAGTCTGACCAAATCGGGCTCGTCGAGAATAAGTCTGCACTCCAACTCCACGCTGAAGCTGCCCACAATGCCCTGGAAGATGCAGGCCTCACCAAAGACGACGTCGATGGCCTCTTGCAGGATTTTCGACGACGACCACCGGTGAGTACCTGGGAATCCAACCGAATTACACGGATACTACGGCTGTAGGTGAGGCATCCTTTGTAATCCATGTCGCTCATGCAGTAGCTGCGATCAACGCTGGGTACTGTAATGTGGCGCTAATCACCCACGGCCAGGCAGGTCGGAGCATGGGGATCAAGGGACAGGGTGGCGCTGGAGGGTTCGCAGAGCCCAACCAGCCTCCTCAGCAGTACGAAGCTCCCTACGGCATCCTTGGCCCGCCCGTGAACTATGCCCTGGCTGTCATTCGCTACATGCATCAGTACGGCGAAGACCGTACACGGCAGGCGATGGCGGAGATTGCTGTATCTACATGCAAGTGGGCGCAGCTCAACCCCAAAGCGATGATGCGCGAGCCCGTGACCTTTGATGAGTACCACGACTCCCGTTGGATTGTGTGGCCCTTCCACCTGCTTGATTGCTGTCTGGTGACGGACGCAGGCGCTGCAGTGGTGATTACCTCCGCTGAACGGGCCAAGAGCCTGAAGAAGAAGCCTGTGTGGGTTCTGGGCGGAGCCGAGAGCCATGACCACAACATGATTAGCCAGATGCCGGACCTGACGTCCACGGTGTCGCGCGTGACGGGCCCCAGCGCCTTGCAACGAGCTGGCGTCACCCATGACGACATCGACCTGACGATGGTATACGACTCGTTTACCTACACGGCGTTGGTGACGCTAGAAGGGCTGGGCTTCTGCAAGCCCGGTGAGGGGCCGGATTTCGTGGCGGGTCAGCGCACAGCACCCGGCGGCGACTTTCCGTTGAACACTAGCGGCGGCGGTCTCAGCTACACGCACCCCGGCATGTATGGCATCTTCCTGGTGGTGGAAGTAGTGCGACAACTCCGCAAAGAGGCTGGTGAGAGACAGGTTGCAGATTGTAATCTTGCCCTGGTGAACGGGACTGGCGGGTTTCTGTCTTCCACTGGGACCGTTGTCCTGGCTGCAGACTAGGTTATTCGGGGAGTCCAGAGGGGTGTCTCCCTCTGGCAAGGGGCCCCGGGGATGTGCCCCCGCTTAGAGGAACTCCCGCAGATTCATATCCTCAATTGCGACAGAAACGCGCTCAATCATCGTCGTCTGGAGTCGCTTGCCATGTTCCCCACCCAGGTCTGTGTCAGGGCGAGCTCCGAATGCCATCGTTATGCGCATTGGGGCGAAGGCGCAGAGGCG
>CAUZTE010000223.1:0-3238 GCA_963582565.1 Dehalococcoidia bacterium
GCTGCGACTTCAGGAACCGAGGCCAGTACGCCAAAGGTGCAGTCAAGGAGAGGCCTGCCTCTGAGAGGGGCAAAGACCTTGTCTATACCCTCCATGCGGCGGCTTTCGCCTGCTCCTACCAGAATGACCCCTACACGACCAGCCAACGTTACGCTCCGTTTTCAGTAAAAAGGAGAAGCATGCCTACACGCCTCTCCTATGCGATGTGACTTCCATTCTCCCTATGGATAGACGCCGAACCAAGCATAGTCTAGGGCCTTCTGAGTGTCAAAATACCCTGTGCGGCTAGGGATTTTTCCCGTACTCACTCAGCGCCTTTTCGTAATCGTCCATGGTGTTCAGGTCTATGCGGACAATGGGCGAGTCCATTACGACTGTATGGATGCTCTCCTGATGGCGACCTACCACTTCCCTGATGCCCTGCTGATCCTCTGTGATTGCCAGCAACTCTTCCTTCAGCGAGGCATGGAAGATGATGGGATGACCACCTCGCCCGTTGTAGGTGGGATGCGTGATGAGCGCGCCGGAACGCAGGTGCTCCTCGATGACCTGTCGAACTAGCTCAGGCGGACGAGGTTGGTCTACGGCCAGAAGAAGAATGCCGTCCACGTCGTCGGAGACCTGTGATACCCCCCGCCGGATGGATGTGGTCTTCCCCAGCATGTAGTTAGGGTTAATGACCGTCTGTAGAGCATCTGCGCCTATGACGAAGGGGGCAATGTCAGTGGGGTTAGGGCCGAGCACGACGATGATGGAAGATGCCCCTGCCTCAGCAAGGGACGACACCTGGTACTGAACCAGCGGGAGGCCTTTCCAGGGCAGCAAGGGCTTGGGTTGGCCCATACGGGAACTCTCACCAGCAGCCAGGAGGACAGCGGTGATTCCTGGCACCCTTAACTCCCGGTGGATACGGCCTTGCCCTTTTCACGGGCAATGTTGAACAGCCTATCGTCCATCTTCATCGATGCGCCACTGCCACCCAGGCGAACTGCCACAATCTCAGCCATGATGCTGAGGGCGATCTCTTCCGGCGTGCGCCCTCCAAGGTCTAGGCCGACAGGGGCTTTGATGGCGCGTATCCGTTCCTCAGGGATTCCCTTACGGAACAGTTCTTCATAGATCATAAGATTCTTGCGCTTGCTCCCCAGGATGCCCACATACCCTGCAGGAGAGCGTACAGCGGCCTCTGCAGCCATATCGTCGTACTTGTGGCCTCTGGTGGCCACGACAACGGCCGTGTTAGCGTTCATGGCGATGTCTTTAAGCCCCACATCGTAATCGGCAACTACCGTTGAAGCTGCGTCAGGGAATCGATCGGCGTTGGCGAACTCCTGACGGTCGTCCACGATGTGGAACTGGTACCCCAGTGGCTGGGCTAGCGCTGCCAGGGCCTTGGAGATGTGTCCTCCGCCCATAATGACCAGAGTGGGTGGTGTGGTGTATGTCTCAACAAATATCTCAAAACCGCCCTTGGTGGTGATGTATTCACACTTGCCATAGGCGATGAGTTCACGGAATTTTATGGTTGCATCTTGGTCCAGTGCCTCTACGCCGAGCGTACCCTGGGTTGAGCCTTCCTCTTGAATGAAGAGCTTTGTCCCCACCTGGAGCTCCGACCCTTCAGGGGTTCCTACCAGCGTGGCGATGCCTACCGGCGTCCCGCCCTGATACGCCTGTTCTACTTTCTGTACCTGACCAAGGAAATCGCCGGGTTGGTGGATGGGGTCTAACAGGAAGTACATGGTTCCGCCGCAGATCAAACCATCACGAGCGGCAATCTCTTCTGTCAGCTCATACTCACGGACTTCCGTGGGGCCACCGCTGCGGAGCAGGGTCTTTGCGGCGAACCAGATATCACCTTCGACGCAACCGCCACCCAACGTGCCCACGCCACTGCCGTCAGCGCGCACAAGGAGCTTGGCGCCGGGTTTTTGGGGCGTAGAGCCATCGGTTTGGATGACAGTGGCTAGGACGCAGGCTTCACCACGTTCTAACGCCTTGGCTGTCTCATGAAATACATCCTGCATATCGGTAACACCTCCACGGGACTGCGTCTATTCTACCTTACCTGCGATGGATGTTGCATGCCCTGTAGCTGCATAGCTTCCTGCAGGCCATAAAAGAACAGCGTCCCAATCTACGCGAGTGGGACGCTGTTCAAGGTTTCGAGAGATATGCCGTTTAGTACAGGTGGCAGTTCACAAAGTGTCCTGGCGCCATTTCTTTCCGCACTGGTATCTCCTGGGAGCACACGTCCATGACGTATGGGCAGCGTTGGTGGAACCGGCAGCCTGATGGCGGATTGATCGGGCTGGGAACCTCACCGCGCAGGATAATCTCCTCACGCTGGGAGTCCGGGTTGGCTGTCAACGCGGCGGAGAATAGAGCCTTGGTGTACGGGTGGAGAGTGTTGTCATAAAGTTCGTCCGTCTCCGCCTGCTCCACGATCTCACCCAAGTACATAACTGCTACTTCGTGGGCCAGGTATCGCACCGTTGCCAGGTTATGGGCAACCAGGAGGTACCCTACATCGTAGCTCTCCTGCAATTCCTTCAGGAGGTTCATGATCTGGGCTTGAATTGACACGTCTAGAGCGGATACCGGCTCGTCAAGCACGATGAGCTTGGGGCTGCCGACAAGGGCGGATGCGAGAGCCAAGCGCTGCCTCTGGCCACCACTGAACTCGTGGGGGTAGAGGGTTGCCTGTTGTGTCCTTAGGCCTACTTGTACCAACAGGTCATCGACGCGCTCATAGGCTTCGGCCTTCGTCACCTTCTGGTTTACGACCAGGGCTTCAGAGATGATATCGCGTACACGCATCCTGGGGCTCAAGGAACTCCAAGGATCCTGGAATACCGCTGACACATCTGTGTGATACTTCTTGAGTTCATCACCCTCAATGGTATGAACATCGTGTCCATCAAGGGTGACTTGACCGGTGGTTGGCTGTTCCAGTCGTAAAATCAGCTTGGCAGTGGTGGTCTTACCACAGCCGGATTCTCCTACAAGAGAGAGAGTCTTCCCTTTTGGTATTGAGAAATTCACGTGGTCGACTGCCTGCACCCACCCAACGGTCTTCTGCAGGATCAATCCTTTGGTGACCGGAAAGTACTTTGTCAGGTCCTGGGCTTGAAGCAGAATCTCATCTGCCATGTTTCCTCCAACTGATCCGTATCGAATTTAGAGTGTCTTAGGCTGTTGCTTCTGCAACCTTTTTCCATTGGCCTTCCAACCGCCA
>CAUZTE010000224.1:0-3232 GCA_963582565.1 Dehalococcoidia bacterium
GCGTCAGCCAGATGTGCTTCGGCACAGAGGTTCCTGGCTCCGGTCGAGCAGTACGACCCGAGACCGGCCGACCTGGCGATGACCTAGTCCGCACCATCGATGGCTTGGATATGCTGAGCAATGACGACAAGCAGGCGATCTTCCACGATAACCCGTTGAAGGTCTTCACCAAGGTCGGCAAACTCATCGGCGAATAAGCCGCAAATTTCAGTGAAACAAAAGGAACCCCGCTCCGAACATTCGGAGCGGGGTTCTTCTTTCATGCTCTAGGCAGGTTTATCCGGCGTAATTCGCAAAGGCATCGCGAGCTTTGATCCTATCATCCAGGGAGCCAAAGGCCATGGCGTAGTGCCCCTGATATCCCAAGTCCTCCAAGCGACTGAACACCGCAGGGAAGTCTATGTTCCCTTCGCCCGGGTTCAGGTGAACTTCTTTGTCGCCATTGTTGTCGGCAAGCCGTACTTCGCCGATGCGTTCGATACCAAAAGCGTCCAGGAAGCCGTTGATGCCCTCAGGCACCAGGTTGGCGTGGTTGATGGTGAATGCCATGCCGAAATTCTTCGACTGAATGGCATCGAAGTAGAGTTTGCACTCCTCGACGGTGTGGCCCAGGTAGTGCACCTCGGCATCGTCAGGCTCAAAGTTCAGGTTCTCCAGCATCAGCATCGCGCCAACCGACTCTGCATACGCAACGATGCGCTTCAGCCGCGCCAGTGAGGCATCTATGCGATCCTGCAGGTTGGACGTGAAATGGAACCCGGCGTGCACGATGGTCCACTCACACCCCAGCTTCTGCGAAAGGTCAATGTTGGCCTTCAGGTACTCGTCCACAGCGTCCGACAGGAATGGTGAGAACTCCGCCACGTTCACACCAGACAGCGTGTGGTTGCCCAGATGGATGTCGTGCTGTTGGCACGTCGCCTTCACGGCCGCGATACGTTCGTCCGTCCACGTGTCCAGATGGTTCGGGCCTCTGTCCGTGTTGATATCGATGTAGTGGATGCCGTTCGCAGCAGCCCAGGTCAGAGCGTCCTCAAGCTTGTTGGCTCCGGCATCGTGGCCGATCCGATCTTTGAAATCCATATTCCCCTTCTCATTCCGAGTTTGGCTATAGACCGAAGCCTGTACGAAGAAACTCAGTCGTTCCTGCTAATGTTCGTCAGCAAAAGAGCCTATGGCTCAGGGGCTATTTCTACGACCATCTCGATCTCCACCGGGATGGCGAAGGGCAGCGTTGCCATGCCCACTGCCGACCGTCCGTGCCTACCCTTGTCTCCGTACAGTTCCACCAGCAGGTCAGAGCAGCCGTTGATGACCAGCGGCGTCTCCACCCATTCGGGGTCGCAGTTGACCATTCCCAGAACCTTCACGATGTGCGTGACTCTGTCCAGGTCCCCTATGATCCCCTTCAGGTTTGAGAGCAGGTTTAGCGCGCAGCCTTTGGCGGCCTCATACCCTTGCTCCGTGGTGTACTCCCTACCAAGCTTTCCCTTCCACTTCTCGCCATCGGGCACCCGCGGCCCAACACCGCTGAGGAACACCAGGTTGCCTGTCTGAACCCCGGGGACGTAGTTGCCTGCTGCCGGCCCACCGCTAGGGGGAAGAATCAGTCCCATTGCTTCAAGTTTCGCTTCGATTTCCATGCACACCTCGATTGAATTAATTGGCCCAATGCTATCACCTGAACACGCTGATATACTATCGAGACACCATTCATGGAGGCAGTCTTGGCTACCAAGCGCGTCGGCATCATCGGTTACCCCATCCGCCACTCCGCATCGCCAGCGTTCCAGCAGGCTGCACTCGATTTCAAAGGCATCGATGCCAAGTTCGAGGCATGGGCCGTCGAGCCAGGAACGGTAGTCGAGTGGATGGCGCAACAGGACCGCACTGACCTGCTGGGCTTCGGCGTCACCGTGCCCCACAAGCAGGAGATCATGAAGGTGCTGGACTACGTGGACACCGACGCCAAGACCATCGGCGCCGTAAACACCGTGGTGGTGAGCAAGGACAAGCGACTGCTCGGTTACAACACGGACGCCTACGGCTTCCTTGAAGCGCTCCAGGAAGACGGTAGCTTCATCCCCGCAGGGCAACACGTGCTGGTCTTGGGTGCAGGCGGCGTGTCCCGGGCGGTGTGCACCGTATTGTTGCGAGAAGGTGTAGCGTCACTGACCCTGGCCAACCGAACGGTAGCCCGGGCCGAGGCGTTGCTAGCCGACCTGAACACCAACGATGTAAAAGTAGAAGCGGTCTCCATCGAGCCCGATGCGCTAAAGGCGTCCCTCGCACCACAAGAACCCAAGGCTCTTATCGTGAACTGCACATCGTTGGGGATGCTGCACGGCCCGGACGAAGAAGCCTCCCCTCTTTTACTGGAGATGATTCCGTCTACGTCTCTGGTGTTCGATCTTGTGTACAACCCGGCTGAAACGCCGCTGATGAAGCTGGCTGAGGCTGCTGGTGCAAGGACCCTTGGCGGTCTATCCATGCTGGTGTACCAGGGAACCAAGGGCTTTCAACTGTGGACGGGCGAGGCAGCGCCTCTCGACATCATGATGGCAGCTGCAAAGAAAGCTGTTCACCAGGGCTAGCCCTGGACCCAGACTGGTAGTAATTATGTCCACCAACAAGGAAGTTATATGGACCCAATAAAGTGTTAGGCCGATTGTGGGAAGTTCTTTTTGTAGCCACCAGGCTTGGATTGACCTCCTTTGGCGGCCCCGTGGCCCATCTCGGTTATTTCCGTGCCGAGTACGTCGAACGACGCAAATGGCTCACAGAGCAGACCTACGCTGACCTGGTAGCGCTGTGTCAACTCCTACCGGGTCCGGCAAGCAGCCAGGTGGGCATCGGCGTCGGCATCAAACGGGCAGGCCTACTGGGCGGGATACTGGCCTGGATAGGGTTCACCCTCCCTTCCGCCGCTGTTCTCATCCTCTTTACCTATGGCGTGGCCCAAGCTGGCGATGTGTCCGATGCCGCGTGGTTGGCCGGGCTAAAAGTTGTAGCGGTTTCAGTGGTTGCGCTGGCGGTTTGGGGGATGGCCCGAACGCTGACGCCCGATAGGAACCGCATCACTCTGGCGATCGTGGCGGCCATCTTCGTGACGACTGCTGGCGGTGTGGGGGGCCAGGTCATCGCCATTGTTGGAGGTGGGCTCCTTGGGTGGATCTTCTTTCGGCGAGGCCTCGGCGATCAGGATGTAGACCGCACCGAGTCCTCGATCGGG
>CAUZTE010000225.1:0-3229 GCA_963582565.1 Dehalococcoidia bacterium
CGCCGCCACAGCCCTGGCGCTGCTTCCAGCTTGGCCAATCTATCGCACGGGCCGCAGCGGCCAGCCACTGGAAGGTAGCCATCATCGCATCCAGCAGCTGGTCACATTCGTTCCTGACGGCGAAGAACTCGCTGCTGTTCCCTGATGTAGAGTCGGACAAGCGCTACTTTGAGGCGTTGTGCGCCGGCGACTGGGACACATGGCGCAACACCACCATTGAGGAAGCGGAAGACCGTGGCCACCATGAGTTGCTGAACTGGTTCTGTCTTGCCGGAGCAATGTCGGAACTGGACAGGAAGCCCACGGAAGCGGTGTTCATGGAATCCTGGATATCAAACTCAAACAAGACCTTCGCAACGTTCCGGCCCTAGCCACAAAGAAGAAGACGTAGAGGAGAGAAGATATGCTTTCAGCACACGATAACGAGATTCTGACGCAGACAGGCCCAGGCACTCCAATGGGAGACCTGTTTCGTCGCTTTTGGATACCCGTGGCCCTGGCAGAAGAGCTTCCTGAGCCGGACTGTCCTCCTATCCGTTTAAAGGTTCTTAGTGAGAACCTGGTGGCGTTTCGTGACTCCAACGGCAACGTTGGCCTGATCGACAACAACTGCCCGCATCGGAGAGCTAGCCTATTCTTCGGCCGGAACGAAGAATGCGGGCTTCGGTGTGTCTACCATGGCTGGAAGTTCGACATCGATGGCAACTGCGTAGACATGCCGTCAGAGCCCGCAGAGAGCAATTTTAAGGACAAGGTCAAGATTACTGCCTATCCCGCTCAAGAGTTTGGTAGCGTCATCTGGGCCTACATGGGGCCCTCACACCTGAAGCCGGAGTTGCCGCAGTTTGAGTGGGCTCTGGTTCCTGACAGCCATCGAATGGTGACTCGGTGGACCCAGGACAGCAACTTCATGCAAGCGGTAGAGGGCGAGATAGACTCAGCCCACATCAACTACCTGCACAGCACCTTTGAGAAGGGCCAGCGTGCAACTGAAGCACAGTTCGCTGGAAGCAAGAAGGGTGCCCCTGACCTGACCATCAAAGAGACGGACTATGGGTTCATCTACGGCGCAAGGCGTGACGCCGGTGAGAACGGTGATTCCAGCTGGTGGAGGGTAACCCAGTGGTTGCTCCCTGCTTTCTCCCTGATTGCTGGTACTGGCTGGCCCAGAGGCGGGCACATGTACTTCCCCCAGGACGATGAGCACATCTCAGCATGGGAGTACTCCTACAACCCGGAAGCTCCGCTTACTCAGGAGCAGAGGAGCTTCGGACGCGCCAAGTTCAAGATATTCCCGACGACACATACCTTGCCAGACGGCTCCATAACAGACACCTTCCGGATGGAAGCGAATCCGGAGAACGATTTCCTAATGGATAGAACCGTTCAGCGTGAGCGAAGCTTTACAGGTATCGAAGGTATCAGACATCAGGACATGGCAATGACCCAGAGCATGGGGTTGATCTCCAACCGAGAGGGTGAGCACCTGGGCACGACCGACAAAGCCATAATTACGGCACGTCGGCGTCTCATCCAGATGGCCAAGGATCTGCAGGAGGGCATTGAACCCATCGCAGCAACCCATGGTGACCTCTACAAAGTACGGAGCATTGACTTCACCGCGCCAGAGCACGACTTCACGGAGTTCCTTGAGGCGCATCATGAACTTGCAGAGGCCCAAAACTAGCCCAATAACGAGACCCCGAGACTAGATAGGTATTGTGCCTGCTTGTTGCAGGCGGAAAGAGCGGAGATTTGCTGACAGTAGAAGAGAACCAGATGCTGACCCAGACCGGCCCCGGTACGCCAATGGGAGAATTGTTCCGAAGGTTCTGGCTGCCGGTGATGCTGGCTGAGGAGATACCGGGCGCAGATTGCACACCAAAGCGCCTGCGCATCCTCAGTGAAGACCTCATTGCCTTCAGGGACAGCAACGGAGCCCCCGGCATCATTGACGCCTATTGCCCCCATCGCGGCGCCCCCCTGTTCTTCGGCAGGAACGAAGAATGCGGCATCAGGTGTGTCTACCACGGATGGAAGTTCGATGTGAACGGCGTTTGCGTCGATCTGCCCAACTCTCCGGAAGGCGAGACGTATAAAGACAAAGTGACGACTACGGCTTATCCGGCAGTGGACAAGGGAGGCGTCATCTGGGCCTACATGGGCCCCGCGGACAAGAAGCCAGAACTACCCCACCTTGGTTTCATGGACGTCCCGGCAAGCCATCGCTACGTGTGGCGCATGGAGGTGGAGTGCAACTACTTCCAATCCATGGAAGGCGATATCGATAGCAGCCACGTGAAATTCCTACACAGCGTGCTGGGTAGCAACAGCAACAACCCGCATGTGAAGCATCGTGATGCGGATCCTGACGTTCTTGAGGGCACCGTCCCGGAATATGTGCACCTTGAGGACACGGACTATGGCGTGGCTCATGTCACTGTTGTGAACAAGGGGAATGGCACGCAGACCGTGCACGTTGGCAGTTGGCTGATGCCTAGCTTCACCCTGGGTACTGCCTCTGAGGGTGTTGGGCAGCAGAACATACGCGTGCCAATAGACGACGAGCATTGTCAGTTCTATCGCATCCGACATGACATGAACAACCCCCTGACCGAGCGAGAGTTGTGGGAGTGCAAGTACAGCGAGTTTGTGTACCCCCCGTTGATTCCGGGGACGTTCACTCCTGCAGCAAACAAGGGCAATGACTACTTGATTGATCGGGTGGTGCAGCGGAACTTTAACTTCACCGGCATCCGTTCCTTTTCAACGCAGGACACGGCCCTCATTGAAGATCAGCGTGGCCCTGTGATGGATAGGAACAACGAGCACCTGGTCTCCAGCGACAACGCAATCATCAAGATTCGTCGGCGCTTGCTCGGCCTGGCCATGGACCTCAGGGAAGGGAAAGAGCCACCTACTACTTCAAACCCTGAGCTCTACCAGAGGCAGAGTAAGTTTTTCGATCTCCCCAAAGGGGCAGATGTTGTCCAGGAGGCGCAGCCTTTCTTGGTATCGGCGGCTAAGTAGCCTCTCCCAATAGGGTTAAGTAGAAAAGCCCCCCGGACATACGTCCGGGGGGCTTCTTTTTGAGGCTACGACGGGTCTGCCTGCTACGAGGCGAGCATCAGCCATTCTTCGTTGATTGAGTTGGCCTTTTTTCCATCGGCATCCATGAGAATCTCATAGACAGCACCGAAGTACTGCTCGGATGACGCCTCAATCTTGC
>CAUZTE010000226.1:0-3202 GCA_963582565.1 Dehalococcoidia bacterium
CAACTCTGGTGGGGGCACCGCATCCCGGTCTGGTACTGCAACGCCTGCGATACCGAGATTGTGGAGTTTGAAGACCCTACAGCCTGCCCGTCCTGTAGCTCTACAGACCTGCGCCAAGACGAGGACATGCTGGACACCTGGTTCAGCTCCGCTCTCTGGCCCCATTCCACCCTTGGCTGGCCGGACGAGACTGAGTCTCTGAAGTACTTCTATCCCACCAGTGTGATGGAAACAGGCCATGACATCCTCTTCTTCTGGATTGCCCGCATGATCATGATGGGGATAGAGAACACTGGCCAAGTCCCCTTCCATACGGTGTTCCTGAGCGGTCTCATCAGGGACGTAGAAGGCGCCAAGATGAGCAAGACCAAGGGCAACGTGCTTGACCCGATTGAAGCTATCGACACCTACGGCTGCGATGCACTTCGCTTCGCCCTTACCGCTGGCAACGCCCCTGGCAATGACGCGCGCCTGGGCTCAACGAAGCTGGAAGCGGCGCGGAACTTCGCCAACAAGATGTGGAACGCATCACGTTATGTAATGTTGATGATGGAGGATTCCTCTGACCTCGCAAGTTGGAGCAACCCCAAGGCCGAGCACCTTGAGGATCGCTGGATTAACAGTCGTCTGAACCGCTTCGTCGCGAGGGTGACCCGTCAGCTTGAAGAGTATCAGCTAGGCGATGCAGAGCAGGCCATCTACGAGTTCCTCTGGGACGAGTATTGCGACTGGTATATCGAAGCTGCCAAAGTGCGGCTGCGATCGGGAGACGGCCCGTCTCCCATGCCCATGTTGGTGCATGTGTTGGAGACCACCCTGCGCCTGCTCCACCCATTTATGCCCTTTGTGACCGAGGAGATTTGGACGAACCTGGTCTCACGCCTACCAAAGGAGATAGAGGTGGCTGAATCCATCATGATCTCACCATACCCCGAGAGCGACTCTTCAGCACTCGATGACGAAGCAGAGGAGTCCATCGGCAGCGTCCGAGAGGCAATCCGCCTCATACGGAACGCCCGTGCGGAGTTCCATATCACGCCCAACAAGAGCCTGGAGCTTCTGATAGCCCCGGGGGCGTTGGCGGCTGTGTTGGAAACGGAGACCCCGCTCATCAAAGCCCTGGCCAAGGTTGAGCCGTTACGATTGCTCGATAGCAGGGCAGACCTTCCGACGAGCGGCGCAGTCACGGTGGTCGTAGACGGCGCGGTCATGGCCATCCCAATGGAAGGGCTTGTTGACCTTGCCGCTGAACGTAAACGTCTTTCTGACGAGTCGGCTGACGCAGAGCAGGCCATTCAACGTCTCAATACACGGCTGAACGACCCGCAGTTCATGGGGAAGGCGCCGGAAGAGGTAGTGGAGCGGGAGCGGGAACGCCTACGAGGTCTGGAGGAGCGAAAAGTCCACCTTCAAGAACTCCTGACTCAGCTGTCGGGCTAGGGCACCGTGCTCTCCTGGCTGTCTCCTGACGGGAAGCTCATCCTTCTCACCACCACGCTGCGATCCTTCGCCGTGGGGTTTGTCAGCGTCCTGCTGGGGTTGTACCTCGCTGAGACGGGCTTCGATGCTGGCAAAGTCGGTGCGCTGCTGGCCGCTGTGCTCGCGGGCAACACCCTCGCCACCACGATGGCATCGCTGTTCGCAGACTCGTTCGGACGACGCAAGTCCTTCATCGCACTGAGTTGCCTGACCATCGCCAGCGGAATCCTGTTCCCACTCACCGACTCCTTCGTCCTCCTCATGGTTATCGGAGCCTTCGCGGGTTTCGGGCTGGGTGGAAAGGACCGTGCGGCTCAGAGCGCATTGGAACAACCGGTGCTATCTCAAGCTGCCCCCGCGGCGAACCGTACAAGCCTCTTCGCCTACTACAACATGATCGGTGGGCTGGCCGCTGGGTTCGGGGCGCTGTTCAGCAGCTTCCCCGTAATCTTGGACAAGGCCTTCGGCATAGAAGTCATAGACACCTTCAAAGCCATGTTCTTCGTCTACGCCGGCGTCGGGGTTGCAGTCACCCTCATCTACACTCGACTTTCCAGCGCAGTCGAGGCAACGACATCGGGGCAACGGACTCAGGGCATCACGTGGCCACGACAATCCAAGGCGATTGTGTTCAAGCTCTCAGCGCTGGGCGGCATGGACTCCTTTGGCGGCGGGTTCATGCTCCAGACGTTCTTGGCCTACTGGTTCACCGTCAGGTTTGACCTGTCCTTGGAGTCTCTGGCGGGGGTCTTTTTCGCAGCCAACCTGCTGAGTTCCTTCTCGTCCATCCTCGCAGTCCACATCGCCCGGAGAATCGGGCTCATCAACACTATGGTCTTCACACACATCCCTGCGAACCTGTTGGTGTTGGGTGTAGCGTTCTCACCGGTTGCATGGCTTGCCATAGTGTTTCTGCTGTTACGGGAGTGTTTCTCACAGATGGACGTTCCAACACGGCAGTCCTACACCATGGCAGTGGTGCCGCCTGAAGAACGAACGGCGGCGGCTGGCATGACGACATTGGGGCGGCAGGGTGGTCAGATGATGGCGCCGTACATTGCGGGGCAGTTGGTGGCGTCATCGTTTTTGAGCGCACCGCTGGTCATCGGCAGCGTCATCAAAGTGGCCTACGACCTGCTGGTGTACGCGCAGTTCCGCAACATCAAACCGCCTGAAGAAGCAGCTAAATCCGCAGACGCCAAGCCAGCGGAGAAACCCTAAGTAGCCGGAGCAGTTGGAGTGCGGTTGCCAAAGGCTATTACTATCCGAATACCTTCTTCGAACACGATGTCTCGATAGTCGTCCATGTACGGCCGGCCGTTCAATGAGACGTTCTCAACCTCAGAGCCAGGCCTCAGGGCAGGGCTTGTCTCACCCCAAATATCAAAGAAGTCTCCCACTGTGTACTGCTGATTGCTTGGCGCTTCAATGTGGATAGCTGATGAATCGTCGTGGGTGTGCGTAGGGCTCATGCATGCCGGCGTGATGCCGATACCGGCAGGGAGGAACTCTGGCTGCCCGTTCCAGACAGTCACAAGCGTTACGTGTATATGCGTATCCAGGTTGTCGTGGTCTATGCATTGCACCAGTGGATCTTCATCGCTGCTGCCGCATGCCGCTAAGAGCAACACAAACACAGAGGCCAGTGCAGCTACCGTTCTCCCCATGCTCTTCCCATGCCGATGCTTGAAACTCATACCACGTCCTTTGTTTTCAATCGATG
>CAUZTE010000227.1:0-3195 GCA_963582565.1 Dehalococcoidia bacterium
GGGACTTCAGATGGCTATCGAGATGACCGAGGAGATGGTGGAGCACGTAGACAGCGGCCTGGCTAATCGCAAGGTATGCATTTTGGCTACCGCTGGCAAAGATGGCTGGCCTAGCATGGGATTTCGAGGCAGCATGATGGTGTACGACAAGGATCACCTGGCATTCTGGGAACGTTCAAACAAAGACGGCCTAGAGCACATCCAGGAAAACCCTCAGGTACTGGTGATGTACCGCGACCCTGAAGCCAGGGTGGCGTTCAAGTTCTATGGCACAGCAACCATACATACAGATGGTGACACGCTAGAGAGCGTCTGGGACAGGACCGTCCAACCGGAAAAGGACTCTGACCCGGAGAAGAAGGGCTGCGCAATCGTCATCGATATCTCCAAGATCACAAACTACCCGGGAGTTGTGCTTCAAGAGAAGTAACCCCTAAACCATATCCGTAACACACGAGAGGCCTCGTTCCTGAATCCAGGGCGAGGCCTCTTTCAATTGTCCCGGCTTTAGTAACTACGATATTCCAACGTCAAAGACCTTGCCCCGGGAGTATCGAAGGTACCGTTCAGATACGATATTCAGGACTTTCCTGGCTACACCAAAGTTATCGCGCAGCAGGTTCATCGGTTCGGTCAATCCCGCTGCGTCTGCCGTAGGGTGCCTTCCCGCAGTCTGGTAGAATCGCCTACCGATGTCTGTATACTCCTCCTCCGTTCTCCGCCCCCGCCGGGAAACCCCGGACGGTGTCGCCCCGATAAACATCTTCCTGCCACCACTTTGGGCATGGTTGGGGAAGATTCCCAGCACAAACAGACAGACATCGGCTATCCGCTTGAAGTAACGGAACTGCTGGCTCTCATCCACAGAGGCCGCTAGTTTGACCAGACTGTCAATGTCCATGTCATTGAAACGAACCCGCCGCCATGTCCCTCTACGGACTCTGACGGGCATCACGTAGCTCTCCACCTTGGTGAACGAGGCCAGCATTGCCGCCAGGTAGTCTATGACGGCGCCGTTCGACAGGAACTCGGTCACCTCGTTGGTGTCAAAGACCACCACGGTCTCACTGCCAGAGCGCTCCAGCGTGTGGCTTTCCTGACCAAGGTCTTTCAGCGCACGCCGAAGGAGCACATCAAAGTACAGCGCGGGAGACACCTTTAGTAACTCCTCATCCTCTGAGGAAGTCACCCGGTCAAACACCCTATCGTCACCAACCAGCGCATTGCGGAAGCTGGGGTCGTCGCGTATCAACTCCTTTAGGCGTTCCGGGTCCATGGCATCAGGACCCGCTTCCTCGACGACAAATCGCAGGTCCTCTTCCGTCAGGCCGAGCCTATTGGAGTCAGATTCCGTCATGCGAGTTCCTTATACCCACTAGGCCGAAACCTTGGCTGTCAGTCGTTTAAGCATCTCTGCGTCTTGGGCCAGGTCGATGGCCGTCCACGCCATGGCCAATGCACCGTCAACGACAGCCTTGTCGGCAACCTCTGTGATGCAATGGGCGGCGAACTCAGGCTGGTGGTTCACGGCTGGCGAGCAATCGATGCTGATGTTGGGGTGGATAGACGGGATTGCCAGAGAGATGTTCCCCATGTCCGTAGAGAACCCGGGCTCCTGGGGTTCACCTATGCGCGCAGAGAACCTCCGGCCTACAGCCTCCGCATTGCGTTGGTACACCTCTGCCATTCCCATGTCATGCTGCATCTGGGCATACTTGATGCCCTCAATGATCTCCAACGTGGCTCCTGTGGCCAGGGCACCCGCCTCAAAGCAGCGATCCACTCTTGGCCTCAGCCTGGCAAGCTGTTCTGCGGTACGAGACCGAACGCTGTACATTGCCGCTGTGTGGGCAGGGATGATGTTCGGAGCGTCGCCGCCGTCTGTGACGATCCCATGGATACGGTCAGTAGGCAGAATCTGCTGTCGCAGCAATGCGATCGCCGTCTGCGCCACAGTCATGGCATCGGCCGCGTTGATGCCCATTTCCGGTGCCATAGCAGCGTGGGCTGAGCGACCTGTGTAACGCACCTCCAGCCGAGACGCTGCGATGATGTCAGGTACGGGAGTCTCCGTTGGCGTTGGGTGAATCATCATCGCAGCATGGACGCCCTTAAATCCGCCGCGTTCCAGCATGTAGATCTTGCCGCCGCCGCCCTCTTCGGCCGGGGTACCAATGACGCTGATGGTGAGACCCGCATCGTCGGCAATCTGCGCGGCTGCAATACCAGCTCCAACAGCCATGGCAGCAATCATGTTGTGGCCACAGGCGTGACCAACGCCGGGAAGGGCATCGTACTCCGCGCAGATGGCGATGTGGAGGGGTCCGCTCCCAGCCCTCGCGATAAAGGCTGTCGGCAGGTCACACACGCCAGTCTCGACGGCAAACCCGGCCTTCGCCAGCGATTCGGCCAGTAGTGCCGATGCGTGGACTTCTTCGTATCTCAGCTCAGGGTCGGCGTGGATCCTGTGGCTTAAATCCAGGAGATGGTCACGTATTCCAGATACCTTTTCTTTTGCGCCTGCCTTTACGTCCATCAATCTCCCTTAAAATGCCATGGAGCCAGACCAACGATACGGCCTGACTCCACGGATTGCGTTATCTAGTTGTCTTCAGCATCCTCATGGGGACGCCTCCTGCCCTGTCTCTTTAGGAAAGTGAAACGGTGCTGGGGGCAAACATTTCTTCCACGAACACCTTGGACGGGATGACTTTCTGATCCACGCACGCCTGGATAATCGCTTCCATCGTCGTGTTGTTGGCAGCCAGTCCGTACGGGAGGGGGTCGCCGCCAACATCCTTGCCGTTCTTGACGATTCCCTGGTCTGTATCTGAGAGATCGGTGCCTGCGTCCAGCTTGGTGATGTAAGAGCCCTTGGCAGCCTTGAAGGTGTTGAACAGCTCCTCTGCCAACCACGGGTTCGCCGCGAGCAGTTCGTCCTTCACAACAACGGTGTGATTGATGGGATAGACGCCTTTGTCCTTGAAGTACTGGACTGCTGCATCTCGACCATTGGAGATGAGCGGCTTCACGTCATCTGAATCAACCTGTCCAACGCCAATGCCAGAAGCGATCTCGCCCGAAGCCAGCATCTTGGGCAGCTCCGATCCTTCAGGGAGTGGTATCACGTTGGAGGGGTACTCATACTCGGCAACATGCTCGTCGCCGGCAAGGACCCAGGTAATCTTATCTATG
>CAUZTE010000228.1:0-3191 GCA_963582565.1 Dehalococcoidia bacterium
TGCACTTCTCCTCACGGACAGCATTGAAGTGTGGCATATCTTTGGCTTCACCATGCTGACATCGCTCATCAACATCGCTCAGGGACCAGCCCGGAACTCGCTGGTGCCCAAGCTGGTGCCCCGGACCCATCTGATGAACGCAGTCACGTTGAACGGCAGTCTGCAGCAGGCCACGTTCTTCATTGGCCCGTTGGTTGGCGGAATCCTGGTCAATGCTTACGGCGCCGGAGCCACCTACATAATCAACGCCTTCCTACTGCTGCCTTCCATGATTGTTCTGTTCTTCATCCGCACCTCCGGGAAGCCGGAAGGCGAGGCGCGAAAGGTTTCCCTCGGCATGGTGCTGGACGGCATGCGGTTCATCGTAGGCACCCGCATCCTGCTGGGCTTGTACCTTACGGACTTCGGGCTGTCTTCCGTGGGTTTCTTCAGACCGCTCCTCACCATCATGGCGAAGGACGTGTATGGAGTAGGCCCGCTGGGGCTGGGGATCCTCTACGCCTCGCCAGCAATCGGTGCGGTGCTGGGGTTCATCACCATGCTGTGGATAGGGGAAGTCCAACGCAAGGGCGCGCTATTCCTGGTATCAATCTTCTTCTTTGCCCTTGGATTGGCATTCTTAGGCCTGTCCCAATGGTTCTGGATGGGGATGATTGCAGGTGGAGTGCTTGGGTACACGGACTCCATCAGCCTGGTGCTCCGCCAAACGTTGACGCAACTCCTGGCGCCCGACGAGTATCGAGGGCGGGCCACGGCGTTCACTCGACTCTTTGCCCAGACAGGAAACGCCATAGGCGCCACAGAGGCAGGGGTGGCCGCAAGCATATTGGGACCCGGCGGTGCGCTTATCTTTGGCGGGATTATCGGCGTTGGCATCGTTCTGTCTGTGGGGTTCGGGTGGCGCAGTCTCTGGCGCTACCGCTCAATAGAGCAATAGTCGGCGACGTTACTATTGCCCGATAGAGCAGCGTGCCTCCGCAAAAGGCCCCCCCCACCCGTTGTCTCCAGAAGAGCCTACGTGTACAGTATGTAACCACGTGCCCAGGTCATTTTCGCCCAAAAGGCCCTTACCCTTTGGTACTGGTATGTCCATCCGCACACTTGAGAAGAGAGCAACCACTGCATCCATGAAGAGCCATGTCACAAGAGCCTGAGCCCCAGGAAACCACAAGTAACGAAAGAGTCAAACCGTGGGCCTCGCTGGCACATAGGGATTTCCGTTATATGTGGGCCGGTGCCCTCAGCGCATCTATTGCCAGGCAGATGCGTCAGGTTATCAATCTCTATTTCATCTATGAGCTGACAGACTCCGCCTACATGCTGGGCCTGGTGGGGTTGTTCCAGGTCATTCCAACCATGGCGTTCGGCCTCTTTGGCGGAGTGATCGCCGATGTCTTCGATCGACGCAAGTTACTGCTGGTCGCGCAGGTTGGCGGCATGATCCCGGCCATTGGCCTGGCTGCTTTGGTACATACAGACACCATAGAGGTCTGGCACATCTTCGCCTTCACCGCCATGTCTGCCGCTATGAACATCCTGGAAGGCCCAGCCAGGATCGCCTACTTGCCACGACTTGTCCCTCCACACCACTTGATGAACGCCGTCACCCTGAACTCCAGCGTGTTCGAGCTCTCTGTGTTGATAGGTCCTATCTTTGGCGGCATCCTCATTGACTACATCAACATGGGTAACGTTTATGTAGTGAACGCCGTTCTGTTCACGCCAACCCTCTTCTTTTTCGCCATGATCAGGGCATCAGGAAAGCCTCTAGGTGAGCACGGTTCTGTCTCTTTCAAGGCGATATTCGAAGGGATGCAGTTCATCTGGTTCCAGCGCATCCTGTTGGGCCTGTTCCTGGTGGACTTCGGCCTGGTCATCGTCGGGTTCTATCGTCCAATCCTTACCATTCTGGCCAGCGATGTCTTCCACGTTGGAGGCACAGGCCTCGGCATTCTGTTTGCCGCGCCAGCCATCGGCTCATTCATGGGTTTTGTGACGCTTCTGTGGGTGGGAGACGTGAAACGCAAAGGCGCACTATTCCTCATCTCCGTCTTTGGGTACTCCTTCGGTCTGATATTCCTGGGTCTCGCGCCCTGGTTCTGGCTGGCTCTTATCGCAGCGTGGACGTTGGGATATACAGATTCCATTAGCGTTGTGATCCGACAAACCCTGACCCAACTCCTCGCGCCCGATGAGATTCGAGGTCGTGCCGCCAGCTTCTCCAATCTATTCGCCGGGGCCGGCAACGCGTTGGGTTCCATGGAGGCGGGTTTCGTGGCCCAGGTCATTGGAGCGGGCAACACGCTGGTCTTGGGCGGGATTGTAGCCACCGGACTGGTTACCGCAGTAGGATTGAGTTGGCGCGGCCTGTGGCGGTATACATCGCCGAAGCAGTAAGGAAATTCGTTTCAGGAGAACAGACATGGCTGAACACAACATTGCGATAATCCGGGGCGATGGCATCGGCGTCGACGTAGTAGAAGAGGGCCTGAAGGCGCTCAACGCTGTCGCGAAAAGGTTCGACATCACATTCAAGTTCACTGAGTTCCCTTGGGGTACCGATTATTACTTCAAGAACGGCGTAATGATGCCGTCCGACGGCCTCGATACACTGTCCAAGTTCGATGCCATCTACTTCGGCGCGGTGGGTCACCCTGAGGTGCAGGACCACATCACATTGAATGGCCTGCTTCTCCCGATGCGTCGTGGCTTCGACCAGTACGTCTGCGAGCGACCGTGCATCCTGTATCCTGGAGTCACATCGCCTTTGCGCGATAAGAACGCCGGCGACATAGACATGGTGGTCATCCGTGAGAACACGGAGGGCGAGTACGCCAACGTTGGTGGGTTCTTGTACGAGGGTTTTGCAGAAGAGATAGGTGTGCAGACGGGCGTCTTCACTCGCCACGGATGCGAGCGCGTCATCACCTACGCCTTTGAGCTGGCCAAAAAACGCAACAAGAAGAACCACGTCACGTCTGTGACCAAGTCCAACGCCCAGGGCTACGGCATGGTGGTCTGGGACAGGGCATTCGAGCGGGTGGCAGCGCGCTACCCCGATATCAGCACAAACTCGCTGTTGGTGGACGCGGCGTGCATGGAGTTCATACGGAAGCCGGAGATCTTCGATGTGGTGGTCGGCAGCAACCTGTTCGGCGACATCCTGACGGACATTGGCGCAATCATCACAG
>CAUZTE010000229.1:0-3191 GCA_963582565.1 Dehalococcoidia bacterium
CAAAGGGTTTTTCAAGATGATTGCTGGTTGGTTTATTCCCCGTAAGCGTGACTAGTAGTACACTGAAAACTCAGTACAGACCCAAGGGTCTCAAATACGGAGGACTAGCTCGTGCGCACCTTTCGCCTGGCGTTGGCCCAGGTTAACCCCACAGTGGGGGACATCGCAGGCAACCTCAACATCGTCCTGGAGCGCATCGCAGAGGCACGGGACAACAAGGCCGACCTGGTAGCCTTCCCCGAGTTGATGCTCACCGGCTATCCACCGGAAGACCTGCTCATGAAGCCCTCCTTCATCCGCGACAATCAGGCGGCCCTCGAGAAGGTCATCGCAGCGGCGAAGGGCATCACCGTTATCACCGGGTTCGTGGACAGCGCGGGCAACGGCATCTTCAACGCAGCAGCCGTTGCCCATGACGGGCAACTCGTCGGCAAATACCACAAAGTGCACCTGCCCAACTACGGTGTCTTTGACGAACTGCGCTACTTCAAGCCCGGCAGCGTGTGCCCTATCTACACCATCAACGGCGTGGACGTGGGCCTGAACATCTGTGAGGACATCTGGTTTGCAGATGGGCCCGTTGCCGTGCAGCGTGATTCCAACGCCAGAGTCATTGTGAACATCAACGGCTCCCCGTTCCACGCAGGCAAATGCGCCGACCGGGAGCTGATGCTTTCTAATAGGGCGTCCGACAACGGCCTGTACATCGGCTACGTGAACATGATAGGCGGCCAGGACGAACTCGTATTCGATGGTTCCAGCGTGATCCTGGACGGCAACGGCAAAGCGATTGCGAGGGCAGCCCAGTTCCAGGAAGAACTGCTGATAGCCGACCTGGACATCGAACAGGAGTTCCCCCGTCGAGTGAAGGCTCCGCCAACCAAGGCGATTACCGGCACGGAGCACATCGATGTGTCCGCCCACCAGGAGATCGAGCGGCCAGCCCTCGAAACGCGTATCGCAGAACCTCTGGACGCCGTCGGCGAGGTGTACCAGGCTCTTGTGCTCGGCACGCACGACTACGTGAAGAAGAACGGCTTCAGCAAGGTGTTGATAAGCCTCTCCGGCGGCATCGATTCCAGCCTGACGTGTGTTTTGGCCGTGGATGCCCTTGGCGCGGAGAACGTGGAGGGGATCACCATGCCCTCGCGCTACTCGTCGGACGGCAGCGTTTCCGACTCCGAGGACATGGTCAAGATACTTGGCATCACCATGCACACACTACCCATAGAAAGCGTACACGGTGCAATGGAAAGCTCGCTTGAACCCTTCTTCGCAGGGACAGAGCCGAACATCGCAGAGCAGAACATCCAGGCGCGCATCCGTGGCAACCTGCTAATGGCGGTCTCTAACAAGTTCAACTGGCTGGTCCTGACCACCGCAAACAAGAGCGAGTTCGCCATGGGCTACTCCACCCTCTACGGCGATATGGCGGGCGGGCTTGCTGTCATCAACGACGTGCCAAAAACGTTGGTGTACAAGCTGTGCGATTGGCGCAACGTAAACGGCACCCCTGCGGCACCGATACCTCAGAACGTCATTACAAAGCCGCCGAGCGCTGAACTGAAGCCCGACCAGCGTGACGACGACGACCTGCCGCCCTACGATCTGCTTGACCAGGTGCTAGAGGCCTACGTTGAAGAGGACCGCTCCTACGAGGAGATGCTAGGTATGGGGTTTGAGGCCGCCGTGGTGGAACGCGTGATGCGCTCCGTCGACCGCAACGAGTTCAAGCGTCGCCAGGGTGCGGTAGGCATCAAGATCACACCCCGCGCGTTCGGTCGAGACCGCCGTATGCCCATCGTCAACCGTTACCGCCAGGGCTAGAACCAGCTCAGCGGGACAATAACTCGGAGAAGACCCTCTCTAGGATATCGTCACTGACAGGGCCGACGAACTTCCGAACGATCCTGCCCTCGGCATCGATGAAGTATTTCTCCGGGATGCCCGTGAGGCCGTAATCGATGGCAATGTTGCCTTTGGTGTCGACGCCCATGGGGTAAGCAGCCCCGCTTTCCAATGCAAATCGCTTCGCCTCGCTCTCAATGTCCCAGATAGCCACACCCAGGAACTCCACGCCCTGCGCTTTGTAGTCGGCGTACGCAGCCGAAAGCACCGGCGCTTCTTGTCGACACGGCGAGCACCACGACGCCCAGAAGTCGAGCATCACCACCTGGCCTCGCAGGTCTGACAAGCGCAGTTCCTCGCCATCGAAGGTCGTCACAACGAAGTCGCGAGCCATGTCGGGGTCCACGTCCACTTCGCCGAACGCACTGTTGATAGCGATTCCGGCCGGCACACCGCCCGAGCGGCCCAGCGCGACGCCCAGGATGGCGAACAGTGCAATGAGGGGAATAGCAACAGCGGCCATCGCAATCAGCTTACGATGGTTGGCAGGGCGTTCCTCCTGGGTGTTGTCGTCTTGTTCAGCCACTATTCTTCCTTTTAACCGGGGGCACACATGCCCGAGACTGGCCTGCGGGCCAGACCTCCTTGGCTTCTTTTAACCGGGGGCACGTCCCCCGGAACCCCTTGCCAGAGGGGAACCCCTCTGGACTCCCCAACTTGGCCAGTGAGCGACAGGTCGCCCCTATTTTAGCCTTGCAATTAGCTCTGCGCGCTGTTGTTTGTACGCTTCTTCTTCGATGTCGCCTGACTCGAACCGCTCGTCGAGGCTGGCTATGGCGAGGATAAGGTCATCGTGTTCATCATCCACGCCCTCAACGCCGTCCTCACGCGCCACCGACGCCCTACGACGTCGGACCAGCGTGAACCCCACCAGTCCTACGAACACCAGGCCTGCCAGCCCCGGCAACACGCCGCGTTGGAAGCCATCGCTCCTGCCCACCTTCTCTGCGCGCTGCATCAATGACGGTTGGGGCAGGCCGGTCATGGTGAAGTTCACCCTACCACCCACCTCTACGTTCGCTGATTCCAGCATCACGAAGGTCCTGTCGCCTATCGTAGCCGAGTCTGCCAGTAGCATGTCACTGCTTTTGGCCCTGGCCAGTCCATCCGGGAGCATGACGCGATACGATTCTACGCCCATGGGGAAGTGGGGCTCATATTCGAGCGTCGAGCCATCATACGGAGCACGATACACGTACAGGATGTCATGCTCGCCGGGAGGGATGGGCGTCGTCAGCGCGAAGCCTAGGTTCACCTGCAGGATATGTCCGCCCGGCAACGAC
>CAUZTE010000230.1:0-3189 GCA_963582565.1 Dehalococcoidia bacterium
TCGTTTCAATGTTTGACTCGGTTTATGAAACGGGGGTGTGGGGGGAGAAGTTCAATATTGCAAAAAAGGGAACACAGAAGCCACGAGTATCGTTATTCCTCCTAATTGCTTGTGAGGGAGGAATTTAGTGGACGAATATAAGCCAGAGGCGTATGGCGAAACATGGGCTGAAGTATACGACGAGTATTATGCTGATTCTCCGGGCAATGCCCAAGTGCAACCTATGGTAACTACCCTGACGGAGCTTGCGCATAATGGCCCCGCCTTGGAACTTGGCATTGGTACTGGCCTAGTCGCTTTGCCTCTTGTGGAGGCAGGTGTTGAGGTACATGGCATTGAGGCATCGCCCGCCATGATAGCCAAAATAATGGACAAGAAAGGCGCTGGCGCAATTTCGGTAACACAAGGCGACTTTGCTGATGTGCCTGTAGATGGTCAGTATCCATTGGTGTTCGTGGTTTTTAACACTTTCTACTGTCTTTTGAACCAGGAAGACCAGGTACGCTGCTTTCGTAACGTGGCGAGTCGCCTGACAGATGGTGGCGTTTTCGTTGTAAGTGCTTTCGTGCCGGATATGTCCAAGTTCAACCGCGGCCAATCGGTAGAAGCTAGACGAGTAGAAGAAGATCAAGTGACGCTGGAAGTAAATCGCCATAATTCAGTAACGCAGTTGGTCTCAAGCCAAAGCATGACTATCTCCAACCAAGGCACCAAGTTCTTGCCAGTGCAAATTCGCTATGTCTGGCCATCTGAACTCGACTTAATGGCCCAATTAGCGGGGATGCACCTACGGGAGAGATGGGGTGATTGGGAAAAGGCTCCATTTACCCCACAGAGTTGGCTACATGTATCCGTCTATGAGATGGCCTAAGAAAGAGACCTATCACTGTGAATATGGCGTGTTACCCACCCTACGCCAGCCCCGATAGGCCGTGAGCAGGGAAGATGGTGCGCTTCACCTCGGCAACGCTGTTCTCTGCGTATTTCCGCACCTGCTCTGCAACGTCAGGAGGCAGTGGTTCCTGCTCCGGGTCATCCAGTCGGTCGAGGTCGTGTTCGGTTCTCAACGATTCGGGAAGCTCTTGCGGCCATTCGTGGTCAAGCATCACTCCGTAGGCCTTCGTCCACGCGCGCATCACAGCTCCAATGTTGTATCCGCCGCCCCCAAGAGCCAGCCACTTGCCAGGAGACAGTTGCGCTAGCTCTTGTACAACGCGAGCGTAACCCTGCACGGTCAGGCGAAGGTGGGTTATAGGGTCAAGCACATGGGTGTCTATGCCAAGTTGCGTGACCAACACATCGGGCTTGAATGCCGTGACCAGGGGTGGCACGATCTCCTGGAAGGCCCAGAGGTACGTATCGTCGCTTGTATGCGGGTAGAGGGGCACGTTGACGGCATATCCGCGCCCGGCCCCAACGCCCACTTCCTGAACGAAGCCCGTGCCGGGGAAGAGGAACTCGCCCGATTCATGCAACGATATAGTCAGCACCTGGTCGGTCTCGTAGAAACCAGCCTGGACCCCATCGCCGTGATGGCAGTCAATATCCACGTAGGCCACGCGCGCACCTGCGGCCGTCATTTGCTTGATGGCAACTACCGGGTCATCGAAGATGCAGAAGCCAGAAGCGCGGCCCGACATGGCGTGGTGCAGCCCTCCGGAGAAGTTCACCGCTACCGAGCATCGACCGCCCAGAATCTCTTCCGTGGCGGTCATCGACGCACCCGTGGTCCAGAGGGCGGAGTCGTACATACTGGCGTAGATTGGGTTATCGCCACCGGGGGTGAATCCGTAGGTGGCGGCCTCGGACAGCCGTTGGCCCTGCGCTATAGCTGCGACGGCGTCGATGTAGTCGGCCGAGTGGAAGGAGCGGAGTTCATCGATAGAGGCTTGTCGGGGGTCGGTAAGCCTGGCGTGATCGAGTTCAAAGGCACCAAAGGCGTTCAGCAAGTCGTACGTGTAGCGAAGCCTAGCAGGGATAAAGACGTGGCTATCGCTGAGGACGTGGCGGGTCAGCCGATCATGGTAAACGAACGCGGCCGGGGTATCACCCTGGACCCGTGTGACCTGACGGTTACTCATGGGGGTATTCCATGGACCCAAATGCATTGTGGTTATTCATAGGAGCAGGATAGCGATAATAGGGGTTTTTGGGCAAGCGCGACGAATTTCGGACTAGACGGTCAACAGCTATAGGTGTAGAGTAGAGGATACGTCCTTCCCTGAAGGGCGAGCCGACGCGGGGTGGAGCAGCGGCAGCTCGTTGGGCTCATAACCCAAAGGTCGGAGGTTCGAATCCTCCCCCCGCTACCATATGTCCACCACAGAAACAGCCTCTTTTTCAAGGGGCTGTTATCTTTTTCCCCAGTGTGAGACGGTTGGCAGAAGGAAACAACACCGGAGGATCACGTGGCAGACGTTCGATGTGGCTTACTTTCCACAGCGGACATCAACAAAGATCTTATCCCCGCCATCCGTGCATCGGAACGAGGAACGCTAGTAGCTGTAGCCAGTCGTAACCAGGAAGCGGCTGACGCCTACGCCAAGAAGTGGGGGATTCCCACGGCCTTTGGCAGCTACGAGGCCATGCTGGACTCCAATGAAGTCGATGCCGTGTACATCGGACTGCCCAACCACCTCCACGCAGAGTGGACGATCAGGGCATTACAGAGCGGGAAGCACGTCCTCTGCGAGAAGCCCTTCGCATTGACCACGGATGAAGTCGACTCGATGATTGCGGCAAAGAACGAGTCAGGGCTGGTGTTAGCCGAGGCGTTCATGTACAGACACCACCCGCAGACGAAGCTGGCAACCCAATTGATCAAAGAGGGACGGCTAGGCGATGTTTCCTTTGTCAGGGCTGTTCATACCTACAAGATGCTTCTCCGTGACGGCAACATACGCCTGACCCCTGAGTTTGGTGGTGGGTCGATGTGGGACGTAGGAGTGTACCCGCTCAGCTTTGTGCAACTAATCATGGGGGGGCCGCCCGAGCGCGTCTCAGCCGAGCAGTACGTCAGTGCCACCGGTGTGGATGAGGTGTTCACGGGGCAACTCTATTACTCCGATGGCAAGCTTGCCCAGATATCGTCCAGCTTCATCAACCCATCGCACACACTTGCAGAGGTGTTCGGCACGGAGGGTCGTCTGTCGCTGAACCGACCCTTCGTCAGGATGGATGCTGACCGCC
>CAUZTE010000231.1:0-3174 GCA_963582565.1 Dehalococcoidia bacterium
CTGATGCAAAAAGCTACTGAAAGCATGAACAAGCGCGGCATCCTGACCCGAATCATGGGAGATTCGCTTCACATTGCCCCGCCATTGAGCATCACCAAAGACGAAGTTGACCACCTGGTTGAGTCGCTGGAAGGCGTGATTACGGACCTGCAGGACAGCCTCTTGGGCAGAATTCGCTGAACCCCGGGTAACCGCAGGCTCTCCATCACCTTGACCCATAACATGTTGTATCCTAATGGCAATAAATTACAAAGGGGGTCTATGACACAGTCAGCAGAATCAGTATCGTTTGCGAGGCAAAAGGTCTTTTCAGACCTTCCGTACCTAGTAGCGGACATGTCGCCGGCAACCGTGGCCTTCGGTCGCAAGGAAATCGAACTGGCCGAGTATGAAATGCCCGGCCTGACAGCACTTCGAGAGGAATTTGGTGCAAAGCAGCCCCTCAAGGGCGCACGCATCACCGGCTCGCTGCATATGACCATCCAGACGGCGGTGCTCATTGAGACGTTGGTGCAGCTTGGCGCAGAAGTGCGTTGGGCATCATGCAACATCTTCTCCACCCAGGACCATGCCGCAGCAGCGGTGGTAGTTGGCCCCAACGGGACTGCCGATAAGCCCGCCGGTGTACCGGTCTTCGCCTGGAAGGGTGAGAACCTGGAAGAGTACTGGTGGTGTCTGCTCCAGACCGTCCAATTCGCTGACGGCAAAGGCCCGACGCTGATTGTTGACGACGGTGGCGACGCAACACTGATGATCCACATGGGCTACAAGTACGACAAGGCTGGCAAGGTGGAGGAGCCTGATTCAGAGGCCTCTCCCGACGAGAAGCTGGCCCATGTCCTCCTGGCCTTGATCCAAGAGGTCAAGCCCAAGTTCTGGGAGAATGTTGCTTCTGAAATCAAGGGCGTTTCTGAGGAGACGACCACGGGCGTTCACCGGCTCTACGACATGGAGAAGGCAGGGACGCTTCTGTTCCCGGCCATCAACGTGAACGACTCTGTTACCAAGAGCAAGTTCGATAACCTGTACGGCACTCGGCACTCCCTGGTGGATGCCATCATGCGCGCAACAGACGTGCTGCTGTCCGGTAAGAAGGCACTGGTGTGCGGCTTCGGCGACGTTGGCAAGGGTAGCGCTCAGGCGCTTCGAGCCCAACAGGCCCGGGTAGCAATCACGGAGATCGACCCCATCTGCTCACTTCAGGCCTGCATGACAGGCCATGACGTCATCACCCTTGAGGATGCCATTAATTTGGACTATGACCTGTATGTGACGGCTACCGGTTGCACATCCATCATCACTGCAGACCATATGAGCCGGATGAAGCACAACGCCATCGTCTGCAACATCGGCCACTTTGACGACGAGATTGACATGGCCGGCCTCGAGGCGATGCGACAGAACGAGGAAGTCGAGAAGATTGAGATTAAGCCGCAGGTGCACGAGTGGAAGTTCAAGAAGACTGGGCGCAGCATCATCGTGTTGGGCGAAGGTCGTTTAGTGAACCTCTCCAACGCCACAGGCCACCCCAGCTTCGTGATGAGCAACTCCTTCACCAACCAGACCCTGGCCCAGTTGGAGCTGCAGGAGCGAGCTGAGTCCTACGGAAAGACAGTGGTAACGCTGCCCAAGTACCTGGACGAGAAGGTTGCCCGGCTGCACCTGGACAAGTTTGGTGCCAAGCTCACCGTGTTGTCTGACAAGCAGTCTAATTACCTGGGTCTTCCTAAAGAGGGACCCTACAAGAACGACCAATATCGCTATTAAGCGTTCTTGATTCAAACTAGTTGAATTCATAAAAACAGCCCCCGCTCCATTATGAAGCGGGGGCTGTTTATTTACGCTAAACGAATAGGTTATTAGACGCGAATCTTCCTTCTAGGTGGCGCTCCGCCTTCCGGCTGTGTGGCCTGTGTCCAAGTGCCGTCAGTATCCTCTACCAGAATGATAAATCCCTTCTTAGAGGCAACGACCATCATGTTATCTGAAACCATACGACCAGAGATAGTCTCGTCATCGTCTAACTCGAGGCCTGCACTGATCAGGGCTTTTTTGATCACATCAAGCGCTATCAAAGGTTTCCCCAAAAGGTATCCCGGGTGACAGTTTGGATAGAACTATTGTAGGTCTGGTAGAAGTAATGTCAACTTATGATAAGTGGGGTTAGTTGGCAATATCATACGTTCACATTAGCATTTACGAATGCGATATCGAGCGATGGCAGATTTATGAGTATTACGCGTACGTGGGTCATTGCGGCTTTGACATTGGTGCTGGCTGTTGTTGCATGTACAACGCCGAGCGGTGGGGAATCGGCATCGACGAATGCGCCTGAGGTGACGCTCAATACAAACCTGGAAACGGTATATTACCGCGTTCAAGGGCTTACGACACGGGAGATATTCGAGTCGGTTAAAGCAGTCGGGCCTGAGCTGGATGACCTTGAAGATGGCAAGTTTGCCTCCGGTCTAACTGGAGACCAATCATCGTTCAAATGGGAGTTCCTGGAGTTCAGTGGTCACTGTGACCTGGACATCGTGGAAATCAGCGTGAACCTGGTAGTCACTCTACCGGAGCACGCGGAGCCAGAAGCCCTTTCAGCGGAGCAGGCAGCGCGGTGGGGGGCCTTTGCAAGAGGGGTTGCTATCCATGAGCAGCATCATGTTGACATCCACCTGAATAGAATGGCGTCATTCAAATCGATGATTGAGACGTTCTCACGGCGATTTTCTGACTGTGATGCCCTTGGTGCCAGAATCGAACTGGCCTGGGATGCTGAGCGCGCTCTTGATGAAGAGCAACAGGAAGAGTTCCATAGGTCAGAGGAACAGAGAACAGCACTAAACACCCGGGCGATGCGCCAACGAGTGGACATGATTGGGGCAGAGATGTCTCGTATCCAGGCCGAGCTGGATGCCAGTGCACAGAAGAGTCGGCAGCTCAGGGCCGACATCGCAATCCTTGAGGCTCAAGCTGATCCGTTGATGCATGCGATGGAAGATATTCAACGGCGTCATCCGTTGCTGAACCTACCCCCACGGGAATTTGAGGAATTCCAGAACCTGCTGGACGAGTGGAACATCCTGAACGACCAGCGGAACGTACTGGTTAATGAAATTAACGAGCATGTCACATTGCGTAATGAGTATCTTGAGACTATCAACCGGCTTGTTG
>CAUZTE010000232.1:0-3169 GCA_963582565.1 Dehalococcoidia bacterium
ACGCGCTCATGGTCATTGCCATTTACACTGGCCTGACGGTGCCTCTGCTCCAGGTACTCCCGGACAATGCATCACTTGCTGCAGGAGCCATCGCAGGGTTTGGCATCGGTGGTTGGGTTGGGTTGAACCAGGTGGTTTGGGCTTCTTACTTCGGCCGGGCCAACCTAGGGGCGATTACAGGCAGAGTTCGCCCGTTGATCACCGTCTCCGGCGCTAGTGGGCCATTCCTGGTGGCTTTCATGGCAGACGTATTCGGCGGTTTCGGCGTGGGTATTATGGTGATGGCATTGAGCTGGTGGATATGCAGCGGCTTCCTGTTCCTGGTGCGGCCTGTCAAGAAGACGGAACCGCCGGTCGAATCTCAACCCGAGTCTGCTGCAAGTACATAACAATGTCACCTGCGGACGAGGGGACTAAAGCCGTCTGGCCCGCAGGCCAGTCCCCGGCATGTGTCGCCTGCGGGCGAGGGGACTAAAGGTGGTCACATCTTGGCCGCTGAAATGGCGGAGCTGTACCAAGAGGAGAGGAGACGGACATGACAAATGGAGAAGACAGACTACGGGTAGGGTTCATAGGCCTTGGGATGGCCGGAGGCGGCATGGTCAGGAACCTGGCGGAGCACCCGGACGTGAGTATCGCTGCCGCTGCTGACAAGTTCGCCGGCCCGCGAGAGGCCTTTTCCCGGGACTTTGAGGGCGAGGTGTACGAGGACGCGGCAGACCTCTGTAAGAGCCCCAACATTGATTTCGTATACATCGCTACACCCCATCAGTTCCACAAAGAGCACGTCATCATGGCTGCTGAGCAGGGTAAGCACATCATCGTCGAGAAGCCGATGGCGCTGACCCTTGAGGACTGCGATGCAATGATAGAGGCCGTGGACCGCACCGGGGTGAAGCTCATCATCGGCCACACCCACAGCTATGACCCAGCCATCAGGACGATGCGTGAGGTCGTTGCCAGCGGTGAGCTTGGCAAGCTGGGCATGATTAACACATGGAACTACACCAACTTCCTCTATCGACCACGTCGACCAGAGGAGCTGGACACCTCCCTTGGTGGTGGCATCCTCTTCAACCAGGTGCCACATCAGGTGGACACCGTCAGGTTGCTTGGTGGTGGGAAGGTCAAAAGCGTCCGGTCGGCCACTGGTATATGGGACTCGGATAGACCTACAGAAGGTAGCCACCTCACCTTCCTTGAGTTTGAAGACGGCGCAGCGGCATCGCTGGTGTACAGCGGATACGACCACTTCAGCACCGACGAATTCAACGGTTGGATAGGCGAGGGTGGCCAGGCGAGCTCGCCGGAGCAACACGGCCGGAACCGTCGCTCGCTTGCAGATGTGAAGAGCCAGGAAGAGGAGACAGCCCTCCGGACGTCAACGTATGCGTACAAAGGCCTCGGCGAAGGGAGTGGTAACACGCCGGAGCAGCACCAGCCACGGTTCGGGGTCATCGTCGTGAGCTGTGAGGGTGGTGACATGAAGCCAACCGCCGATGGCATCAACGTGTATACCAAGGATGGCGTTCGGGAGATGCCAATTGAGGCTGGTAGGGGTCTGCCCGGTCGAGGCGACTTGATGGATGAGTTGTACAATGCCGTTCGCCACAACGCACCCCTCGTTCACGACGGCCGATGGGGCAAAGCGACGGTGGAGGTCTGCCTAGCGATTCTGGAGTCCTCCAAGACTCGCAAAGAGGTAATGCTGAAGCATCAAGTAGCCATGCCCTCCCTTCGCTAGCCAGCCAGGGTTTAGCCCCCGATAAACCGGGACAAGCCTGAACCCACATGCCCAACGGATACCTTTGTGAGATTCACTTCCCAGGTTCACGCCCGGAGACGCTTGTTCTGTCATGTACACTGGATGTAGAGCACTTAAGCAACCGGGGAGGAACTATGAGCGTCGTTAAGATCAACGCAATCGAGGTGGCCGAGGGCACAGGCAAGGAATTGGAAGCTCGATTTGCAGCACGGGCCAAGGCCGTTGATGGCATGCCTGGGTTTGAAGGGTTCGAGCTCCTGCGACCCGTAGAGGGCGAGACCCGCTACTTCGTCTACACTCGATGGGCAACGGAAGAGCATTTCCAGACATGGCTGAACAGTCAGGAGTTCACCCACGGCCATTCCGCCGGAGGGACGCAGCCCGTGGGCACAGGTTCAGCGCTCCTCTCCTTTGAAGTGGTTGAGCTGTAGAAGCCAAAAAGTAAGACAACGCACCTGCCTTCTTGACAGCTTCGAGGAGGCAGGTCAACATTTCCATCAAGTCATCCTCAAATCAAATCCAGGGGGGAACCTATGCTGACACAGGAAGAAAACGCACTTCTCACACAGGTGGGGCCCGGCACTCCAATGGGCAACCTTTTCCGTAGATACTGGATGCCTGCCTTGCTGTCAGAGGAGATTCCAGGCGCTGACTGCACTCCCGCCCGTGCGAGAATACTGGGCGAGGACTTGATTGCCTTCCGCGATAGCGACGGAAACCCCGGCGTCGTCGATGCCTATTGCCCGCACCGCGGCGCGCCGTTGTTCTTCGGTCGCAACGAGGAATGTGGGCTCCGCTGCGTCTACCACGGATGGAAGTTCGATGTGACCGGCGCGTGCGTCGATCTCCCCAACAGCCCGGAGGGTGAGACGTACAAGGACAAGGTGACCATCGCGGCGTACCCGGCCATCGATAAGGGCGGCATCATCTGGGTGTACATGGGTCCCAAGGAGAACCAGCCGCCGTTCCACCATTTCCAGTGGCTGGACCTGCCGTTGAACCACATCTACATGCAGAAGACCACACTGAACTGCAACTACTTCCAGTCCATGGAAGGCGACTTGGATGCCAGCCACGCCTACTTCCTTCACAGGACGCTGGACGACCAGTCGGCCAACATCTCCGCGAGGATCAGAGATGATGCGGCTACGTATTTCGATCCCAATCCGCACTACACCCTGGAGGATACCGACTACGGCCTTCTCATGGGCGCTAGCCGGAAGCAGGCAGACGGAAACCAGTTCATCAGCGTGGCGCATTGGATGCTGCCGAGCTATACCACGCCAGGCGCCAGTCCCAAGGTTCAGCAGATGAACATCCGTGTTCCCATAGACGATGAGAACTGCTACCAGTATCGGTTGCGTTATGATTTGGAGCAGCCGCTCTCAGCCCAGGAGTTGAACG
>CAUZTE010000233.1:0-3159 GCA_963582565.1 Dehalococcoidia bacterium
TTCCAGTCTCAGGAACTGTCGTAAAGCAATGGAAGAAGGAACGAAGCTATTGGTCATCGAAGTTATCGTTCCACTTGGTAACAACCCGTCTATAAGCAAGATGGGCGATATACATATGCTTGTCGTGAATCCTGGAGGAAGAGAGCGCACAGAAGACGAGTTTCGCGCGCTGCTCCACGAAGGTGGATTCAACATGGTTGGCGTTACTCCAACGCAATCACGGTTCAATATCATTGAGGCTGTGGCGATTTAGGTATTATTTGCACCGTGGCTCTGGGACATTCTGAAGGCGTAAGTTTGACAGCCCTGGCTAGTCCATCCGTTGCCCGGCATCCACGTTGATGGTCTGGCCGGTGATGTTGCGACCTCCCGGCCCGGCGAGGAATGTGGCCATCATTGCAACGTCCTCCGGCGGTATCATCCGTCCCAACGGCACGCTATCGATGTTGCGCTGTCGAAGCTCCTCAAGCTCAACACCCGTGGCTTCTGAGCGCATCTTGAGGGCCGTCTCAGCCATGTCGGTCTGTATCGGGCCGGGGCAGATGGCGTTCACGGTGATATCGTGTTGTGCAAGCTGGTGGGCAGCTGCGTGGGTCATCGCGATAACTGCCCCCTTGGTGGCGGCGTAGGCGGCGTTGGCGTTGCCTGGTGTGCCCTTGCCAGCGACGGAGCCCATGTTGATGATGCGCCCACCCTGTCCTCGCTCAACCATCTCCGCGGCGACCTGCTGCATGGCGAAGAAGGCACCCTTGGCGTTCACGGCGAAGAAATGATCCCAATCTGCTTCCGTTACGTCGAACAAGAGCGCGTAGCGGTTGACCCCTGCGTTGTTGACCAGGATGGTCACTGGCCCGAAGGCGTCGGTTGCGGCAGCGATCATGGTGGGTATCGATTCCATCTTGCCGATGTCCGCTTCCAGCCCAACGGCCTTCCCACCAGCGCCGGTTATCTCAGCGATGACCGTATCCAGCATCGCCTTGTTGACGTCGGTCGCGACGACGCTGGCGCCCTCTTTGGCAAAATCGATGGCAATGGCTCGACCCATCCCGTTGGCGGCCCCGGTGACCAGGGCGACTTCTCCTGTGAGTGACATGGACTTCCTCCTGCCTTGCGTGGCTAATTGTGATTACCTTATCACCCCAGTTCAGGAGTAAGACGAATGTGGAGAGACTTCTGGCAGGAGAATGTTAGCTATGTCCTTGCTCGTGCTTGCGTACCCGGAACTTTCAAACAATGATTATGAGCGAATACAAGAATTTCGTAGTGCAAATGATAAGTTGAATTATCACCTAGTCACTCCACATTGGACAGTAGTGTTCCCGTTGCCGGAGGACTGGAACAAAGAAGGTCTAATAACAGAAACCGTCAAGCAAATAGAAGGTATTGAGCCGTTTGAATTCTCCATCCGTTGTGCCACTCTCAACAAAGATGCGTTCAAAGACATCTATCATGCTTTTCTTGTGCCAGATGAGGGTTATAGCGACATCGTGAAGCTCCACGACAAACTTTATGAAGATGCGCTTTTCCCGTATCGTGCACTCCATGTCGACTATATTCCTCACATTGGGATCGGGAATTCGGCAGACCCACTGAAGTGTTTAGGGATGGTTGAGCATTGGAATAAAGAAGAGTTTGTTATTGAAGGCCGCGTTACAATGCTTGATGTTGCCAAGTTTGAAAATGATGAAGTGCAGACAATACAGCGCGTACCACTGAGCGGTTGATTCTTAATTCGTTGAACCTGCAGAGGATCATATATGACGACCAACAAATTCCATATTCGTGCTGCGACTCCTGACGACGTGTCGCTGATACTGGCGTTCATCAAGGGCTTGGCGGAGTTTGAACTGCTGAGCGACGAGGTCACGGCAACGGAGACTGGTTTACGTGAGTCGTTGTTCGGTGCGAACCCGGGAGCAGAGGTTGATATCGGCTTTGCTGGCGATGAACCTGTCGGGTTTGCCGTCTACTTCCACACCTACTCCACGTTCCTGGGGCAGCGCGGCATGTACCTTGAGGACATCTTCGTCATACCGGAGCATCGCAGTAACGGGCTTGGGAAGCTGCTGCTGGCCCACGTGGCAAACATCGCCGTGGAGCGAGGGTGCGGGCGGTTGGAGTGGTCGGTGCTGGACTGGAACGAAAACGCTGCTCGTTTCTACAAGGGGCTTGGGGCGGAGGTCATGGGCGATTGGCGCACCTTCCGTATGGATGGCGATGCGCTGCAAAGACTTGTTGGCAACGACGGGGTTTAGTGGGGGTAGGGATGAAGGCAATCGTCTACCATAAATACGGGTCACCGGATGTGTTGGAGCTACAGGACATCGACATACCGGTAGTGGGCGATGGTGACGTGCTGGTGCGGGTCCATGCAGCGTCTATCAACCCGTATGACTGGCACTTCATGCGGGGCGAACCGCGCTTCATGCGTTTGATATCAGGGCTACGCAAACCAAAATCCTCCCGCTTGGGAGTCGATATGGCCGGGCAGGTGGAGGCGGTTGGCAGGCAGGTGACACAGTTCCAGCCGGGTGATGAGGTCTTTGGCAAAGGCGAGGGATCCTTCGGCGAGTATGTATGCGTTTCAGAAGAGTCACTGGTTCATAAACCGGACATCACCACGTTTGAACAAGCCGCTGCCGTATATATGGCGGCAAGCACTGCCTTGCAGGGTCTGCGCGACAAGGGAAGGATTCAACCGGGGCAGAAAGTCCTGATCAACGGTGCATCAGGCGGAGTTGGGACATTCGCGGTACAGATAGCCAAGTCGTTCGGCGCCGAGGTGACGGGCGTCTGCAGCACAAGGAATGTAGACATGGTGAGGTCGATCGGCGCTGATCATGTTGTCGATTACACCCAGGAGGACTTCACGCAGGGCCAACGGCGCTATGACCTAATATTCGACAACATGGGAAATCATTCACTGTCCATGTGCAGGTCTTCCCTGGTCTCCGGTGGGAAATACCTCATGATAGGAATGCCAACAGGACGATGGATTAAACCTTTGCCCAGGGTCATCGTGGCATCCCTGCTATCACTGTTCATGAGTAAGAAGATGGTCTTGGTGAATACAAGACTAAGCAACGATGATCTGCATACCCTGAAAGGCCTCCTGGAAGACGAGAAAATCAGGGCGATTATTGATAGGATCTATGAGTT